>VEMY01000021.1 GCA_009711825.1 Bacillota bacterium
CGAATACTTCGCAAAGATTGGCCTAGTGCCTGCCTACTGGCTGTATTACACAAAACAGTATGGCTTCACAATTGAGGACTACATCAGGAGGATGAAGGAGAAGCAGAGGAAGCACCATGCAAGGAAGGTCGAACGCGCAAAAGAAAAAGGCCGGGAGTATTACACTCCTGACCGAGTTCGTAAAATGGAATATGCCCAAAGACTTGCAACGACTTAGTTCAGGCCAAAACACATTGGTAAGCCGTATGCCTTAGCAGGGCACGTGCGGTTTGATGAGGGGGTAGCCATGAGAGTGGTTACCCTACTCTATTGCCGTTTCTAGACGCTGAATCAGCAGGTCCAGGTCAACGTTTTTGCGGGAGCTGGCAATTTTCAAAGTGGCAAACTTAGCTACGGTTTTCCGCATAACTGGATTCTGGAGTTCAGTAAACCCAAGCTCGGTAAAAACCGCTTCAGTCTCAGGATGGGCAGCTAGGATATCGCCGACCCTGGATTCCGGAGTCAACTTCATCGTTTCAACACCCCTTCTCTATTGCTCTTGCTCGTTACGCCGCCGTTAACTAATCACTGCGGGGAAAGCTCAATGGTGAAGTAACCTTGGTCCTGGTAATACCAGGTTCTATAGCGGACAGGAGAAGTGAATTCGATGATAAACTCAAAATACAGTTCATCGGGAGAAAAACTACAGGTGATTATGCCAATCAATGGTGAACCAAGGGCATATTCCGCCAATTTCTGATCCCACTCTTTTTGTGCGCAGGCCTGGGCGTAAATTTGGATCGCCATTTTGTCTTGGGAATAGCGAATTTTGTAAGCGGGAAGACTTGCATTGTCTGTGGCTTTAAAATCGCCGATGTGGATAAACTCATTGCTGTTTCGGGTTTGTTCCCAACGGAAATCATCAACTCGCCCCACCCGCCCATGGGTGGAGGTAGGAATGCGTCGGTGGCTGCTGGTATAGTTTGTGTCGGTGGAAAACTCCGGCAAAGGACCGACCATCTGACCGTTATTGCCGTTGCATCCTGATAATAACTGGCAGATGCATACCAGAACGATTATAATAAACTTACCTATGTCACTCACCCTTACCTGATTTTAGGGGAGAGTTCGTCATTATACTTATAATTTCCTGCTTTTCACCAGAAATATGGAAAAATAATCATTGACACCCTGCGTATGTTCTGATAATATATACCCTGTGGGGGTATAGGAGGAGTAAGATGGTAACTGATAAACTTTATGACTTAATTATTGTCGGTGGCGGTCCGGCAGGTCTTGCCGCTGGTTTGTACGCCGGCCGGGCAATGATGGATTGTCTGATTTTGGAGGGACAGGGCCCCGGTGGTCAGGTTATGATGACTCACGAGATTGAGAATTATCCCGGGTTTATTGACCCTATTTCAGGTGGCAATTTGTCGGCTAATATGTACAGCCAGACGTTGCGGTTCGGTGTCGAGTTTGTGTCTCAGCCGGTGCGGGAGTTAAAGATCAATGACAAGATTAAGACCGTGAGAACTTCTGAAGGTGCTTTTCAGGCAAAAGCCGTTATTATCGCCACAGGTGTTACCCCAAGACTGCTTTCTGTGCCGGGCGAGGCAGAATATACTGGACGCGGTGTGTCCTATTGTGCAACCTGTGACGGCGCATTCTTCCGGGATAAGACGGTAGCAGTTGTCGGTGGCGGGGATACAGCAGTTAAAGAAGCGTTGTTTTTAACCAAATTCGCTAAAAAGGTCTATTTAATACATCGCCGGGACCAACTGCGGGCCGAGCCGGTACAGCGGCAGCGACTATTGGCCAGTCCTAAAATCGAGCCAATTTGGAATACCGTTGTCGGTAAAGTTCATGGGGATGGCAATCGGGTGACCGGGTTGAGCTTAAACAGCCAGCAAGGCGGCAGACCGCCCCAGGCCTTGCATGTTGATGGCGTGTTTGTGTTTGTAGGTCGCCAGCCCATGGGTCCCATGGAGGGGACAGGGCTGATTGTTGACACAGATGGGTATATTAAAACTGATGAGGATATGCAGACTAATTTACCCGGTGTTTACGCTGTGGGCGACGTGCGCAGTAAACGTTGGCGCCAGATAGTTACTGCGGTTAGCGATGGCTGTATTGCTGCGCTAAGTGCCGCCGAATATATCGAAGAAAATTTCAGGGAGGAAGACTAATGGTTAAATCAATTACTGCCGGAGAATTTAAGGATACGGTTTTGGCCTCGGAGCGCCCGGTTTTGGTGGATTTCTGGGCTGAATGGTGTGGTCCTTGTCGAATGGTAGCGCCGGTTGTGGAGCAGATTGCAGATGAGCTGGCAGACCGTTTGGAAGTTGTAAAAGTTAATGTGGATGATGAGTCAACTGTGGCTGCCGAATACAACATTTTAAGCATTCCGACGTTGATGGTCTTTAAAAATGGTGAAGTAGTCGAGACAATTGTCGGATTTCAAGCGAAACCCGATTTAATGGCCAAAATCGAAAAACATCTTTAAAAACCGGCTCAGCCGGTTTTTTTTTGACACTTTTCTCGCTCGGCGGCGTCCTACATATGAGAGGAAAAGGAGGTCGGGTTTATTGACAAGAGTAAAAATAGTTGTTGATTCAGCGTTGGACATCCCTAATGCAGCACTAACTGAGTATGGGGTAGTGCAGGTTCCGGTTTTGGTGCACTGGCAAGGCAAGGAGTACAAAGACAAAGTAGATATGGCTCCCGATCAGATGTTTAAAAAGTTTGCCGAGGTGCCGGAGCTGCCAACAACTTCTCAACCGGCTTCCGGAGAGTTTGCCAGGGTTTATAAGCATTTGCTCCAGGGGGCGGATGTGATTCTGTCTTTTCACATTGCAGCTAGTTTAAGCGGCACTTATAATTCCGCGGTAGCTGGAGCAGAGATTGTTAAGAATCCGGCAATCCAAGTATTTGACACAAATTCCGTTAGTATGGGCGGAGGACTGCAGGCTTTAACTGCGGCCAAGACTTTGGCGGCCGGGGGGACATGGCAAGAAGCTTTGGCATCAGCGGAGAAGGTGGAGGAACGGGTGATGATTCACCTGGTTCTTGATACTTTGAGCAATGTCTTAAAAGGAGGACGTACCCGTTTGGAAGCGACCCTGGCTCACTATTAAATATTAAGCCGCTGTTAGAAGTCACGGATGGCAAGATATCTACTGCCGGTCGCAGCCGCAGCCGCAAACGTTCCCTGAGCCAGTTGTTGGAGACAGTTGTAGCCGGGTGCCCGGATTGGGATGGGCATGGCTTTGTGGCTGCTGTCGGGCAAGGGGGCGCCAGAGAAGAACAAGCCCAATTTGCGGAAGCGTTAAAAGCCCGGCTGCCCAGGGCGGAAGTTATGCTGTATGATATTGGGATTGCGATTGCGACCCATGGTGGCCCGGGGACGCTAGGTGTTTGTTATTTTTGTAATGCTTAAACGGTGATGCCTTAAATGACCCTTTTGGGTCATTTTATTTTGTCCGGGAAGGAATTATCAGTGTTTTCTAGAAATAAGAGTGTGTGAAGTTTTCGTGCAAATCTTTCAGTTGAGGGGCAATGTCCGTGAATGTTTTAAAAAGGATAATCTTTAAACTGCATAAAGATTTCTGGCAGGTTTTGACGGTCTTGACAATCAGCTTAATTCTCATAATACTTACCTTCGGCTGGTATATTTCAATGAGTCGGTTCGAAACCAGCGTCCGACAGGAAATGCGCATGATCACCGATGCGCTGGATCGGTTTATCGATACCATCGAGTTGAAGGTGCTTTCAATCAATCATTATCTGGACTTTTGTGATTATGACCCGGAGTTGATGACAGAGTACGTTCAAGCTTTTAATGCCCGCAGTGACCATTTGATTGTAACCGGATTAACGTTGCCCTACACCGCAGAGATTATTTGGAGCGATCATGATTGTCAGGCGGCGGAACACACTTCGCTGCAGGAGCCGGCAACCAAATTCTTCAGTCATTCCGACGACTATTTGTTAATGGTTGTACCGCTGTTTGACCGAAATGGTCACTGTACTGGCTATCTTCACTGTCTTGTGTCTCTGGACTATATGCGTAGCTTTCTAAGGCCGGTTCCGCTAAATACTGATTTAGGGTTATGGATTATAGACGCCAACGGCGAGCAGGTGCTCGGCACCAACACCAGGGCAGCCAACACGCTTTTTGAAGCCCAATTATTAGAGCAAATCGACGTTTCCCAGGGCGGTCTGCAAAGAATCAGTCACCTGGATGCCATTACTAACCGAAATCACTATTTCGCCACCGCCGGTCCCGGGGGAGCCGGGGCAATCGTATCGGCAATCAACCATGTCAATTACTTAAACCGGGTAATTTCCCCCGGTCTCGGCAGTGAACTGGTAATCGGGCTGTTGGTGATGATGTTCGCCGGACTGGTTTGGCAGCATGTACGCTATATGAAACTAAAGACGACTTGGGCCCTAAATCTAGAAGGGTTGCAACAGTTGGAGTCAATTTCCACTATGGGTAAAATGGCGGCAGCCCTTGCCCATGAGGTGAAAAATCCAATCACAGTCATTGACGGCTATTTGCACCTGTTAAAGGCCTTTCCTGAGCGCTATGCCAACACAAGAACTTTGGAGCTTGTCAAGCGGGAATTGAAACGAATTATGATTATTCTCAATGAATATCTTGCCTTGGGGCGTCAGCCGGACAGCGCAGTTGCTCAGGTTGATGTCAACGAAATTTTGGTCGATATTGTTTCGCTTATGGACTTATACACCTATAAAGACAATGTGACTCTGTATTCTGATTTGGAGCCGGTGCCCAGGTTGATGGTTGACGCCGATAAATTGCGCCAGGTTTTTGTCAATCTTCTAAAGAACGCCATCGAATCGATTGAGGATGGAGGCACAGTGACGGTTGCTTCTAGGCGGTCTGAAGATGGGGGACTGCTGGTGACGATTACCGACACCGGTTCCGGGATTGATCCCTCCAATCTTCCCCGATTGGGCACGCCGTTTTTTACAACCAAAGATACGGGAACGGGCCTTGGTTTGGCCGTGAGTTACAAATATATTCACGAATTGGGTGGGAAAATTCAGGTGCGCAGCCAGCTTGGACGCGGAACAACATTTAAGATTTATTTACCGGGCGATGAATAATCGCCTTTTTTGTTGGTTAATTTTCAGGTCACTGACAAAAATTATCTAATGAGGGAGGTTGGATTATGGTCAAAGGATTGACGCTTGCAATCTGTATTCTTTTGTGTGTAAGCGGGCCAGCCCTGGCCACACCGGATTATGAGGTGGAGGAAGGTCGCTGGTTTACGCTTTATGACCAGGAGCATAATGTTTTGCTGCGCACAGGAATCAGGATTCATGTTGGAGACCGATTTTTAGCTGCAGACAATACGATGTATGAAGTTTACCGAGTTGATTATTCCCGGCTGCGGGCGTGGGCGCAGCCGACGGCCAATCAACCATCGCTTGCAATACCAAGCCAACAAGCCGAGGAACAGGGCCTCCCCGGCACTGAGCATAACCATATCGCGGTTTACCACACCCACAGTGGGGAATCTTATATTCCCAGCGATGGACTTGCCTCCACCGATCAACAACCGGGGGGTATATATGCTGTCGGGCGGGAGTTCAGCTTGCAGCTGGAGGATAATTCGATTGAGGTTACCCATAGCCAGGAAACCCATTTTCCATACAGCGGCTCATATCGTCGTTCCCGGGTAACCGCGCAAAACCTGATTGAGCAGGGTGTGGACGCAATTTTTGACGTGCACCGGGATGCTGCCCCTTGGGGGGAGTACTATGAAGAAATCGATGGCATGCAGATTACCCAGGTGTTACTGGTGGTGGGAACCCAAAATCCGGCATACAGGGTAAATGAAGAATTTGCCTGGCAGTTGAAAGCTGTTTCCGACAGCCAGTGGCCGGATTTGGTTAAAGGTGTTTTTTACGCCCGGGGTGATTACAATCAAGATTTGCATTCCCGGGCGTTATTGCTGGAGATTGGCGCTTATAACAATAACCGGGAACATGCTGAGGCAGGGGCCCGGAAATTTGCTGATATTGTTGATATAACTCTCTACGGTGAGCCGGAAGTGGCGCCGCTGCAGATGGAAAATGGCGGCGGCAATGGAGGGGTTGAGCAGGATCCTCGGCTTCAGTCTACAACCGATCCCTCGGGGGCAACCCGGGGCGGTGTCCTCAAAGGCCTGTTTACATTGCTTGGCCTGGTGGGGTTTGGTGGCACGGCGTATATGTTTATTAGCTTGGGCAGTTGGCAAGGTGTTCGGGATAAGCTGGTGGACTTCTGGCATAATGAATTTCGTGATCTGACTGCCCGAATTCCCTGGGAAAAAGCTCGTACCTCCTATTTGCTTAAGCAATTGCAGGCGATTAGGTTGGCGCCACCGGAAGTGCCCGAAAAGGTTCGGGACTGGTGGGACAAAATCCGTCGGCGGGATAAAGTCTGAAACTTGACGCCTCTGTTGGGTTAAAGTAGCATTAGAGTCAGGGGGGGAATTGGATGAAAATCGTTGCTGATTTGCATGTGCATACTGTGGCCAGCGGCCATGCTTACAGTACTGTACTAGAGAACGTTCGGGCTGCTGCCGATAGCGGATTAGAGTTAATTGCTATTACCGACCACGGCCCCTCAATGCAGGGAGGCCCCCATGTTTATCACTTTTCTAATCTGCGGGTACTGCCCCGGTCTATGTTTGGTGTGGAGATACTGCGCGGGATTGAGGCGAATATCATCGATACCGACGGAGCAATCGACCTCCCGGAGCGATTTCAGAAGTATATGGACATAGTGCTGGCCGGTTTTCATGCCGAATGCTTCCGACCCGCCAGCGTGGAGGAAAATACACGGGCAATGGTCGGCGCTATTGCCGGCGGCCAGGTGGATGTAATCGTCCATCCCGGCAACCCCGCCTTTCTGATTGATCCCGAGACAGTTGCCCGGGCGGCGGCTGAAAATAATGTGGCCCTGGAGATTAATAACACTTCTTTGCAGGGAGCGGTGCGTAAAGGGAGTCGGGAGAATTGTTCCGAAATCGCCGCCTGGGTGGCCAAGTCTGGTGGCAAAATCAGTATCGGCAGTGACGCCCATTTTGCAACTCAGGTGGGCGAATTGAGCGGGGCCGTTGACCTGGCTCTGAAAGCAGGAATAAAGCCGGAGCAGGTACTGAATACATCCCCGGACTTAGTAAACAAATTTCTCCGGGACCGGGGAAGACGGACGAAGATCCAGCCGACTCCGGTGGTATAGCGACCGCCTGCGGGCGGTTTTAACATAGCGGCCTTATCAAAAATCTGAAGGTGATAAAGATGCGTCCGCTTGCCGATTATCACACCCATACCCGATGGAGCCATGCCAGCGGCAGCATTAACGAAAATGTTGCTGCCGCCAGGTCTCTGGGCCTACGGGAAGTTGGCATTGCCGAGCACGGCCCCAATTTACTATTTGTAGGTGTGCCACGCCGACGCTGGCGACGTCTCCAGGCGGCAGTGCGGAGCAACGCCGCCGATGATCTGCGGGTGCTATTTAATATCGAGGCAAATGTGATCTCTGTGACTGGGAAATTAGATGTTCCCCGGGCGGTGACCGGTAACCTGGATAAATTGCTGGTGGGGCTTCATCCCCGGGTATGCCCGGCGGATCTTTCAAGTTGGTGGGCTTTTTACGGGCTCCGCTACCTGGCCTTGCTCAGCCGCAGCCAACGCCATAAATTATGGGATATGTTTACACGGGCAATGGTCAATTGCGTAGAAACTAACTCTGTGGACATCATCACCCATCCTGGGTATGGGCTGCCAATTGACACTAAAGAACTTGCTTTGGCATGTGCCCGCCGGGGGACTTTGCTAGAGATTAACTGCCGGCATACTCAAAATACAGCCAGGGATCTTAAAATCGCTGCGGCAGTCAAAGATGTCCGATTTGTTCTGGGCAGCGATGCACATAAGCCGGAACAGGTGGGGAGATTCGGCCCCGGTCTGTCCCTTGCCCGCGAGCTGAGGATTGATTCGGAAAGAATAGTGAATATGGGTTAGCAGGAAAAAGTTGCTTATCGGCGAAAGTTAAATTATAACGCCTGGTGGATGAGGGGTGAATTGATGGATCTAGTAATTGTTACAGGGATGTCCGGCGCTGGTAAGACTGTGGCGATGCACGCATTTGAAGATATGGGTTATTATTGTGTGGACAATCTGCCGCCACAATTATTGCCGAAATTCATCGAGCTGTGCGAACAATCAACCCGTGTAGAACGGGTGGCGGCTGTGGTGGATATCAGGGGGGGGCATTTCTTCGATCAAATGGAGGAGTTTGTCACCAGCTTGGCCCACCCTGCCCAGATTCTATTTCTGGAAGCAAACTCTGAAACACTGGTGCGGCGCTTTAAAGAAAGCAGGCGCGACCATCCATTGAGCGGCGGGGCCACCATCAGTCAGGGCATTGCCTTGGAGGGCAAGCGCTTGGAACCGCTGCGCTCCCGAGCTGATTACATCATTGACACCTCACGTATGTCGGCCGCAGACTTACGTAAAAAACTATTTTCTCTTTTCACCAGCAGCGGCCCGGGAAAAACTTTGAACATATCCGTGGTTTCCTTTGGATTTAAGTACGGTTTGCCTCTGGACGCAGATTTAGTATTTGATGTGCGCTTTTTGCCCAATCCCCATTATGAAGAGGCCTTGCGGGAGCTTACCGGTCAGCAGCAGGCGGTGCGGGATTATGTTCTCGGGTGGACAGTTACCCAGCAATTTATTAAAAAACTGAAAGATTTCCTGGAGTTTCTCATACCTTGTTATATAAAAGAGGGTAAAACTCAGTTGACAGTGGCTATCGGATGCACCGGAGGCAAACACCGGTCAGTAACTTTGGCCAATTTGTTTTGCGCATTTTTGCAGGAACTGGGACAAAACGCCGTAGCTGTCCACAGGGATATTGAAAAGGATTAGGAGGTGGCGGATTGCGCTGGCTTATTAAACTCTTGTACCCGGGTTTGGGAATAAAGCGTTGGCTGCTCCTCTTTCTTTTGGGGTTTATCCTGATCATTGCCGGCTTTATGGCTATGGTATTTACAGTGCCCGGACTGTTCATGGCAATTGCTGAAATTCTTCTGAGCTTAGTCTCCATCACCGGCAATGCCAGTGTTTATGCAGTGCTGTTCCTGGGGATGGGATTGGGATTGATGGGGTACGCAGTAATCAAGCTAATCCGCACATTGGTTGTTGGGCTTGCCCCCAGAAATGATAAGGTGGTTGATACCCTCTACCAGGCCCGCTATCTGCGCCGCGGACCCCGGGTGGTTGTTGTTGGCGGTGGCACTGGACTGTCAACGTTGCTCAGGGGCTTGAAATACTATACAAGTAACATTACCGCCGTCGTCACCGTTGCCGATGACGGTGGCAGCTCCGGCATTTTACGAGGCGAGTTTGATATGCCACCACCGGGTGATATTCGCAACTGTCTTGTGGCGCTTGCTGATACTGAACCTTTGCTGGAGCGATTGTTTCAGTATCGGTTCGAGAACGGGAGCGGATTCGCCGGCCACAATTTCGGAAATCTGTTTCTGGCAGCGATGACAAAGATTATGGGCTTCAAGGGGGCGATCCGTGAAATTGGCAAGGTTTTAGCTGTTCGGGGCACTGTTCTGCCCGTTACCACTGATAATGTGCGCCTGCAGGCAATAACCGAGTCGGGCGAGGTAATTTGGGGTGAGTCAAAGATTGGAGCAAGTTCGACCCGAATCAAGGAGTTGCGCCTTGTCCCTGCCGACTGCCGGGTTTTGCCAGATGTTATCGAGGCGCTGGCTAACGCTGATGCAGTCATTGTCGGCCCGGGCAGCCTCTACACCAGTATACTACCGAATTTGTTGGTTCCGGGGGTCAGCGAGGCAATTCGCAAGAGCAAGGCGCTGAAATTTTATGTGTGCAACATCATGACCCAGCTGGGCGAAACCCGAGATTATACAGCGGCTGACCATTTGCAGGCTGTGCAGGAGCATGTGGGAGGCGGATTGTTTGGGTATGTGGTGGTAAATAATAAACCGCTGCCGGCAGATGTGCTTGCCCGTTATGCCCAGGAGGGGGCAGCGCCTGTGAAGATTGACAGGGAGCGTCTGCGCAGTCAACGCGTACGGATTATTGAGGATAACCTTGTTCATATAGACCATGTTGCCTGGCATAATCCGGAGAAACTTGCCCGGGCAATTGTAAGTCGTTTAGCTGCCGACCTGGAGCGGCCCAAGCGTTTGCTTGATCTGCTGTTATGGGAGTCCCGGGTCCAAAAAATGCAGGCATGGGAGGAGCGACAGAATGGCTAAAGTTGATTGGCGGGCAATACCCTGGGGCGCCAGAGAAGTGTTTGTGTATATTCTGTTGTTGGTGGCAGCCCTGATTGCCTTGATTTTCCTCACCAGTCTATTGGGCTTTTTATTGGTCCCGCTATCGCCAATGCTTGCTATATTGTTGGCGGCCCTGGCCCAGGGCGCGGTGATGGTTGCGCTCATTTTTCTGCCTCGGGGCGTCCGGGGAAAAGAGGCCTGGCGCAATCTCGGTCTAGGCGCCATTTCCCGAATTCCCTGGTTAAAGGGACTGGGCGGTGGACTGGGGCTGCTGGCCGCTTCCTGGCTCTATGGTTTAGTGGTGAGCCACTTTGTGGAAGAGGTTCCCACCCAGGCAATCATCGAGCAATTTATGGAGTTTCAAACCCTAAGCGGGATGCTTGTTTTTGGCTTTTTAGTGGTTATACTGGCGCCCGTAACTGAAGAACTGGTCTTTCGGGGATTCATTTTTGGTGGCGTTCGAAACAATTTGGGTTTCTGGGGTGCGGCACTCTTCAGTTCACTGGCCTTTACAGTTATTCATCTCAGTTTCCATTGGGTTCCGTTTATCCAGATTCTGATTCTCGGGGTGGGGCTGGCCTGGCTGTATGAAGCAAGCCGCAATCTATTGGCGCCCATGCTTGCCCATGCCGTATACAATTTGGCGATTGCCATTTTGCTGGTCGTCAGCGGTTAGGAGGTGGAGAAATGTCCTTTGCCGCAAATATCAAGGGGGAATTGAGCCGGTTGCCGCTTCGGTCCGAGTGCTGTCGGCGTGCCGAGTTGGCGGCTTTGATTTTGATTAATGGCAATTTGCAGTTGAGCGCGGGCAACAGGATGTATTTGAATGTCGGCACTGAGCACGCCGCCATCGCCCGCCGGCTTTACAATATGTTTAAACTGGAGTTCGAAATCCAGCCACGGATCCTGGTCCGGAAAAAAATACGCCTCCGTAAAAATCTCAGTTACCTAGTGCAAATAGATAATCAACAAAAGTCGCGGGCGGTGGTCGCGGCATTGGGTATCTTGGGAACTGATAACAGCTTAAAGGCCGATACCGACAGTAGGCTGGTTGTCAGACGGTGTTGTAAGCGTGCCTATCTCCGTGGTTGTTTTATTGCTGGCGGGTCAGTCAGTAACCCTGAACATAGCGGTTATCATATGGAAATTGCCACCGAATATTCCCGGCAGGCATCTTTTATACAGACTTTGCTGGCGGAGTTTGGAATCAAGAGCGGCAACATTCAGCGCAAGCAGAATTTTGTTGTTTACATCAAGGATTCAGCGCAAATCGCCGACTTGCTTAGTTTGATAGGCACTAATCAGGGCCGTCTGATTTTTGAAAACGCCAAGATATATAAGGATATCCGCAATAATGTCAACCGATTGGTGAATTGCGAGACGGCCAACCTCAACAAAACAGTTAATGCCGCCCAACGTCAGATCGCGTCCATTCGCCGTCTGGAGCAAACGGTGGGGCTGGATTCACTAAGCCCGGGATTGCGTCTGGTAGCACGATTGCGGCTAGAGTTCCCAGAAGCGACGCTTGAAGAGTTAGGGGCGGCAGCAACCCCTCCCTTAAATAAATCTGCAGTCAATTATCGTCTGCGACGATTGCAAAAACTGGCGGATGAAATTTTACCCTGACGTACCGAAGATTTTATAGTATAATCTATTCTCAGAAGCAGATAAGGAATAAAGGAGGTTATCAACTATAATGGTGGAGCGCAATGTAACAGTAACCAACAAAACGGGCCTGCATGCCCGCCCTGCGGCCATGTTTGTTCAAAAAGCAGGTCAGTTCGTTAGCGAAATTACCATTGTCAAAGGCGAGAAAGAAGTCAGTGCCAAGAGTATTATGGGCGTAATGTCTCTGGCCATCTCCCAGGGAACTGAAATTACCATTCGTGCCAACGGCGACGATGCCCAGCAGGCAGTTGACGCTTTGGTTGAGTTGGTGGAAAGTTTTACTGAGTAGTCTTTAAGCCGGGGATTCCCCCGGCTTTCGACGTACGTCCCGGATTAGTTGTCAGCGGGTAAATTTTTGCGTAGAATTGAGGATAAGAACATACGGAAGCGGGTGAAGTAAATGAACAGTGCGTTAAAGCTTTTGTCCCAGTGGTTGGCGGCGAACCAGTATTCATTTGCATTTGTCAACTCTACCCTGAATGTGTTTTATCTCAGCAATTTTTATTGTCAACCCCATGAGCGGCTATTGGGGCTGCTGGTATTTCCCAGTGGTGAACCTGTCTTAGTCTGCCCTTTGATGGAAGTGGCCCGGGCGAAGAGCGAAGGTTGGACTTATGAAATCATTGGCTACAATGATAGTGAGGACCCTTGGCAAAAAATTGCTGCAATTGTTGGCGACCGGGTTGGCCCTGAGCCGGTAATCGCTGTAGAGAAGGAGCAGTTGCCGCTGTTCCGGGCAGAGGCGCTGCAAAAAACTTTCCCCGGCTGCCGCTTTTCAGCAGTGGAAGCCAAGTTACGTGAACTGCGCAATATCAAGAGTGACGGGGAAGTTCAAGTCCTGCGGGAAGCTGCCGCCCTGGCCGACAAAGCGGTGGAGATTGGAGTTGCCGCGCTGGCGGAGGGTAAAACCGAGATGGAAGTGGTTGCCGAAATCGAATACAATATGAAAAAATTAGGTGTAGCGAGGATGTCCTTCCCGACCATGGTTCTTTTTGGCGCCAAATCAGCCGAATCTCATGGTAGTCCCGGAGATACCCGTTTACAGGCCGGTGACTTGGTTCTGTTTGATTTGGGCGTGGTTCATAAAGGTTACTGCTCAGATATAACCCGGACTTTTGCGTTTAAATCGATTACTCCCGAGTTTGAAAAAATCTACGAAATCACTCTCAAGGCCAATGAGGCGGCAATTGCCGCCAGTGCTCCAGGAGTGCGGGTAGGCGATATTGACAAGGCGGCCCGGGAAGTAATCACTGCCGCCGGCTACGGTGAATACTTCACCCACCGGGTCGGACACGGTCTTGGCATCGATGTGCATGAATACCCCTCAATGAATGGTGAAAACGATGATCTTTTGGCCCTGGGTATGGCATATACAATTGAGCCCGGAATCTACCTGCCAGGTCGTGGCGGCGTGCGCATCGAAGACGATGTAGTTATCACCGCCGACGGATGTGAGACGCTGACCAAGTTCCCTAAGCATTTGCAGATTATCGGTTAACAAAAAGAGACAGCCCAGTCGATGACTGGGCTGTATGGTGGCATAAACACATCTGCCGGCAACTTTCAGTTTGCACCCGGCCGGCTTTCGCTTGGCAACCGGTTCCCGTCTGTATTTCTGGGAAATTTCAATGTGGTTCAGGTGGTCTGCACGGGCAATCTGGTAGTAATCGGGGACCTGCGCTGCATCATAAAACATTTGCTTGCACCTCCTGCTTATTTGTGAATTAATTGAGAACTAAGCCAATGGGCAACGGCGGCCAGGTTATGATGTTCGGGAAAGTAGCAGACCCAGGTCCGGCGTTTTTCTTTGCGGACCAACCCGGCCTGTTCAAGAATTTTTAGATGGTGTGATACTGTTGGCTGGCTAAGCTTGGTGACATTGACAAGATCGCTTACGCAGCCGCCAAGTTCATGTTCGGATATATGTGTGCAACAAGATTGTTTGCCGGCCAGCAGCGCTTGAATGATAGCGAACCGGGTAGAATCACTAAGTACTGCCAGGCACTTTAACATCTCCGCAGTTTTCAAGCGACATTCACCTCTGTAAATATTTATGTTTATCTATATTATACGCGAGAGCGGTTTCGTTGTCAAGAAAAGGATATCTGTTTTTCTAAGAGAAATATAATATAAATAACCAGTGGGGAGTGAGCCGCGGTGGAATGGCAACAGGTTCTGGAGTTTTGGCAAAACTATTTGCGTGAATACACATTTGCATTTGGCCTATTTTTAATTTTTTTTATCGGGGCTAAGCTGTTTTCGCGTTACATGGTGCGGGTGCTGTTGTTTTTCGCATCCCGGACCAAGACGGATTTTGATACCAGGGTAGTACAATCTTTCAAGGGGCCCTGCTTTTGGTTCATAAACAGTCTGGGCGTGTATTTCGCTGTCTTATACTTGCTTAACGCCCATGAAAACATTGAATATCTGCCTTTGTTGAACACCCTATTCAGCACCGTTGTGATTATTGTGATAACGGCCGGTTTTTATAATCTAACCAGCACATCTTCAGATCTGTTCCTGAGGATTGGCAACAAATATGGTTTCGATAGAATTCTGCTGGCCTTTATCTCCAAGGTTTTGCGGATTGTGTTTATAGCCATCAGCGCTACAATCATCGCCCAGCGCTGGGGATTTGATGTCAACGGCTTTATTGCCGGTCTCGGGATTGGCGGTCTTGCCTTCGCTCTGGCAGCCCAGGACGCGATAGCCAATGTCCTGGGGGGGATGGTGATTATCGCCGAAAAGCCGTTTAATATTGGTGATTGGATACTGACGCCCGAGGTTGAAGGGACCGTTGAAGATATAACCTTTCGCAGCACAAAGGTGCGCACTTTTGCCCAGGCATTGGTTACGGTGCCCAACAAGGCAATGGCCAATCAGCCCATCACAAATTGGAGCCAGATGGGGCGGCGGCGGATAACCTTTAATCTTGGCGTGACCTATTCCACACCCAGGGAAAAACTGCAGACAGTGGTCACTAAAATTAAGCAAATGTTAGTCGGCCATAAAGATATTCATCCCGAGACGATTTTTGTAAACTTCGATGCCTTTAAAGACAGCAGTCTCGACATATTTATTTACTGTTTCAGCAAGACAACCAATTGGGGAGAATTTCTTAAGGTCAAAGAAGATGTCAATTTCCGCATCATGGAGATACTGGAGCAGGAGGGAGTAAGTGTTGCCTTCCCATCCCGAACCGTCTATTTGGAGCCGGACAGGGGGAGGCCGGACAGGGGGACAGGTCCTGTGTCCGGGGAAGCTGAGTAATCCGAGTGACATTTAGCCAGGAGCGGTTCAATTAGAACCTCGTTCCTGGCTAAATTTATAAAAAAATATCCGTCCAGTGACGGATATTAACGATTGTATTTGCGGTTGAATTTTTCCACCCGGCCGGCAGAGTCAACGATTTTTTGCACACCGGTGTAGAAAGGATGGCATTTGGAGCAAATATCCACACGGATATTTTCCTTTGTAGAGCCGGTTTCGTATTCTGCGCCGCATGCACAGGTTGCGGTGACTTTGTGATATTTGGGATGAATATCTTTTTTCATGCTGTTATACCTCCCTCCAGCGCATAATTATTCTAGCATATCTAGAGTCTGGATTCAAAAAACTATACCCAACGACTATTTTTGCAGATGCAAAATATAAAGTCAAGCATTATCTACTAATGTGGTATTGTTTGTTAACGGAGTGTGGGAAGGAATTAGCTGGGTTTAAGCGAATATATATGTATCACAGTACGGGAGGTGCAGCAATGCGACTGGAATACAATCTAGAACTCAAGCAAACGCAGAAACTGCTAATGACACCCCAGCTGCGGCAGGCAATCAAGTTGCTGCAACTACCGGTTTTGGAGCTTACCGCTTATCTGGACGATCAATATATGGAAAACCCCCTTTTGGAAATTGAGGACACGGAGGAGGACAATGGCGAGCAGGAGCAACAGGTGGATGAACAGTTGTTTGACCTGGACTGGGAGCAGTATTTTCAGGACCGGGACACCGGTGAGCCCCTGGCCGCGGATAAACAAAATAAATTTGAACTGGTTACCGGCAATGAGTATACCTTGCAGCAGCGCCTCCATCAGCAATTAAGTCTTGTCAACTTGGACCCGGAAACTGCCCGGATCGCCCGTTATATCGTCAACAATTTGGATGACAGTGGTTACCTTAATATATGTTGCGAGGAAGTGGCTGCAATTTTGCAAGTAGAGCCGGCAGCTGTAGATGCCGCCCTGGCAGTAGTGCAGGGGCTTGAGCCCGCCGGTATTGGCGCCCGTGATCTCCAGGAGTGTCTGCTTCTCCAGCTAAAATCACGGGACGACATACCCCCATGCACCCGGGAGATTATCAATGATTACCTGCCTGTTGTGGCGAAAGGCAAGATTCCACTTTTAGCAGAGGCCCTGGATGTTACGCCGGCGGTGATTCAAAAAGCGGTGGACTTTATTAAAACACTAGACCCGAAGCCGGGGCAGAGTGTCACCAGTGAGCGGGATGCCGGGCATATCGTTCCAGATATCACCGTCTTGGATGTAGGTGGCAAATGGATGGTGATGGTTAACGACAGCTACACACCGCGACTGCGAATCAATCCTTTTTATCAGCGGTTGCTCAAGGCGGCGGATTCGGATGAAACCAAACGCTTTTTGCGGGACAAACTTAATTCGGCGTTATGGCTGCTGAAAGCGGTGGAGCAAAGACGCTCTACGCTGCACAAGATTACCGAATTTATTATAGAGTATCAACAGGACTTTTTTGAAAAAGGGGTTAAATTTTTACGCCCCCTGCGCTTGCGGGATGTGGCAGAAGCCGTTGAGGTCCATGAATCCACAGTCAGTCGGGCGATTAACGGCAAATATGTGCAGACTCCCCGGGGATTGTATGAGTTGAAGTATTTCTTCTCGGTCAATCTTGAAACCAGTGATGGAGGTGGCACCTCCAGCACCGGCGCCAAGAAAGAATTGCAGGATTTGGTGGAACAAGAGGACCCGACCCGACCTCTGACCGACCAGCAATTGTCTGAGAAATTGAAAGAGCGGGGGATACGTATTTCCCGCCGCACTGTTGCCAAATACCGGGAAGAACTGGGAATTGCCAGTTCAACTTTACGAAAACGTTGGGATTAAGGAGCGGCTGTCGCTCCTTTCAATTTTTGAGGAGGGATTACATGTCATGTTTCCAGTGATGCGTCGTTCGGATCTGGAGTTGCCCCGGGAGAAGCTGCTGACACTGCTGGCTGACGCCGATTGGATATCGGTCGCGTTTAACTCCCCTTTGGGGTATCCATACATAACAGCGGTTAACCACGTTATTTTTAAGGAAAGGGTATATTTTCATTGTGCTTCTGAGGGGTTCAAATTGGACTGTCTTGAACAAGACCAGCGGGTCTGTCTGCAGGCTGTTGTCGCCGCGGAAATTATTGCTGAGGAATATACTACCCGTTATTTAAGTGTCACAGCTTTTGGCCGGGCACGCCTGTTGGAGTCCAAAGAAGAAAAACGGTTGGTTCTGATTGAACTGATGAAGCGGTTTGCGCCTTCTGTAATGCCAGAATGTATTTCACAAGATCACGGCGGGCTGAGTGTTGTGGAGGTTGTAGTCGACCACGTCACTGGCAAGGGGCGCTGGCGGTGATGGCGCTGCCAGCTAGCCAACCGGTTGCAAAGGCGGCATGGAGGTTGAAGCCCCCGGTATGCCCGTGGTAATCCAGGACTTCCCCCGCCAGGAATAGGCCGGAAACAATTTTAGATTCCATGGTCCGGGGATTGACTTCCCGCAAGTGCACTCCCCCCTGGGTGACCATTGCTTTGTCCATGCCCAAAGTGCTGACGGCTTCCAACCGGCAATCCTTCAGGTTGCCGGCTAGTTTTTGCAGAGTCGATGTGGCCAGTCCCTTAACGGGAGTATCGGGGGCCAGTTGCTGGGCCAGTTTTCGGGGCAGGAGTTCGCCCAGGGCGTTGACAACGGTTTTCTCCGCATGTTTTTGCATGTGACGGCAAATTGTGTCTGTGCCCAGATCCGGTAGCAAATCCAGGGAGATGATAATCGTTTGCCGGCGGGATAGGCCTTGAGCGACAGCCCAACTGTTGTCCAAAATAGCTGGTCCGCTGAGACCAAAATGAGTAAAAAGTACATTGCCTCGGCTATTTGCGGCAACTTTGCCGCCAATCAGAACCGAGACATCAATATTTCGCAGGCTGGTTCCAGAAACCATCGCCGGCCAACCCTCCTGGGTTCGGATTGGCACCAGTGCTGGCTGTGGCGGGCGGACGGTATGTCCCAGTCGTGCCAGCAGCGGCCAGCAACTTCCGTTGCTGCCTGTCTGGGGCCAGCTCACGCCTCCAGGAGCAAGGATTAGCCGCTTGCATTGAATTGGTGCATCGTTGATTTTTACCTGGACTATCTTCCCGTCCACACAGTTGATATCTGTGAGTTTGGCTTGGTAATGGAAATCTGCTCCCTTGTCGGCGAGGAACTGACAAAGCCTGTCTGCCAGGTCGCGACCATTGAGTTGACTAGGGTAACATTTGCCGTTGTCTTCGCTATGTATATTGATTCCCAGTTCGGCCATCTCCGCCTGCAGGGCATAAAAATCAAACTGTGTAAGGGCAGGACGGAGAAACTTGGTATCCATCAGCCCATTGAGCAAGTCACCGCTGTTGGTGAGGTTGCAGCGACCGCCGCCGCTGACTGCCAACTTGTTCCCTACTTTGGACTGGTGTTCAAAGATTTGCGGTTTGCCCCCTGCCCGGGAGATTGCCATGGCGGCAAAGAGGCCGGCAGCGCCGGCGCCAATTATCATCGTCATTTTTCTTCCAGCCCTTCTATATAGCTTGATTCCTCGATTTATTATACAATCTCTTCGTATGTAAACGCCAGCACCAATAATAAGTTAGGGGTTGTTGGTGATGGCAAGTAATGCTATAATTAATCCAGATATTTTTTTGCCCCTGCTGGGACGAAAAATGCCTGGCGGGACACTTTGCGACCCGGGGGGGTGCTCTATGGATCAGTTTATTGATGTCCAAAAGGCCATCGCTCCTGAATTGCAGACAGTGATTCAGCGTCGCTATATGGTCTTGCGGGCGATTGCCCAGCTCGCGCCGGTAGGGCGGCGTACTCTAGCTGATGTACTCAAAATCGGTGAACGCGTTATCCGCACCGAAGTGGATGTCCTTAAGGTGCTGGGGCTGGTTGAGGCCGGCATCGGCGGCGTTGTTCTCAGTAAACGCGGCGAGGATGTTTTCCTGGCGCTGACCCCTTATGTCAAGGAAGTTCTGGGCCTGCCACGACTGGAAGAACTGGTGGGTGATGCCTTGGGCATAGAACGGGTGATTATTGTCCCCGGAGACAGCAATCGTGACCCACTGGTCCGACGGGAATTGGGGCGTGCGGCAGCCCGTCTGCTTCAAAAAGAGCTAAAGAACGATGATGTGGTGGCGATTACCGGTGGAACCACAATGGCATATGTGGCGGAAATGGCTCGCACCAGTCGGCAAAAGGTAACTGTTGTCCCGGGAAGAGGCGCCCTTGGGGAGCGGGTAGAAATCCAGGCCAATACAATTGCTGCCCAACTTGCCCAGGCCCTGGGCGGGAAGTACAAATTGTTGCATGCGCCTGACAATCTCAGCCCTCAAGCCATGGAGGAGTTGGCCAGGGATCAACGAATCGCCGAGGTTTTGGAGTTAATTAGAAACGCTTCTGTGCTCATCCATGGTATTGGCGATGCCCAAGAAATGGCGCGGCGTCGGGATACGCGTCGAGAGCAGCTGGCCCGGTTAGAGGATTTGGGGGCGGTTGCCGAGGCTTTCGGTTACTATTTCAACGCTCAGGGAGAAATTGTCTGGCAGGTTAACAGTATCGGTTTGCGGCTCAGTGACCTTGTCGGCATTAATATGATTATCGCGGTTGCTGGCGGCGCCGACAAGGCCCGGGCAATTCGGGCAGTGGCGGCCCACCACCGGCAGCATATCCTGATAACTGATCAAGGCGCCGCCGACGCGCTATTAAATCTCTCCCGTTAATCTGTGCAATACCCGCTTTTTGGGTATTAATATTATTACATGAATAGAAGGAGGAGTTTATTGTGGCTGTAAAAGTAGGGATTAATGGTTTTGGTGCAATCGGAAGAAGGGTGTTTCGGATTGCCCATCGCAACCCGGAGATTGAGATTGTGGCGATTAACGATCTCACGGACGCCAAGACTCTGGCCCATCTGCTAAAGTATGACTCAACATACGGAACATTTGAGGCCCAGGTTGAGGCGGGTGAAAACTCAATCATCATCGACGGAAAAGAACTGGCTGTGAGTGCGGAGCGAAATCCTGCCGACATTCCCTGGCAAAAGCATGGTGTGGACATTGTAGTTGACGCTACCGGTATTTTCCGTTCCAAAGATAAGGTGTTGCCCCACATTCAGTCCGGTGGCGCCAAAAAAGTTATTATCACAGCTCCGGCCAAGGAAGAGGACATCACTATTGTCATGGGAGTTAATGACGACAAATACCAGGCGGATAAACATCATGTTGTGTCCAACGCCTCCTGCACCACCAACTGTCTGGCGCCTGTGGCCAAGGTACTTAATGATAAATTTGGACTGGTTAAGGGCTTGATGACCACCGTTCATGCGTACACTAATGATCAGCGCCTGCTTGATTTGCCACACAGCGATTTGCGTCGGGCCCGGGCAGCCGCGGTTTCGATTATCCCCACCACCACCGGCGCGGCCAAAGCTGTCAGCCTTGTGCTGCCGGAACTGAAAGGCAAACTGAACGGTTTTGCCCTGCGGGTGCCTACTCCTACTGTTTCAGTTGTAGATCTTACTGCCGAGTTGGCAACACCGGCAGATGCTGAGACTGTAAACGAAGCATTAAAAGCAGCCGCTGAAGGTGAAATGCAAGGCATCTTGGGTTATTCCGACGAGCCTTTGGTGTCAATTGACTATAAGGGTTCTGACTACTCTTCAATTGTTGACGCTCAGAGCACAACTGTGATTGACAATATGATTAAAGTAGTCTCTTGGTATGACAATGAGTGGGGCTACTCAAGACGGGTAGTAGATTTGATTAAACTGATGGCTGACCGAGGACTTTAGGGCGCTGTGAAAGCGCCCTTGGGTTCGATGGAGGTGGAGAAATGAAGTGTAAATCAATCCGTAACCTTGATGTCGGGGGTAAGCGGGTGTTGATGCGGGTAGATTTTAATGTTCCGATGTCCAACGGCGAAATTGCTGACGATACCCGGATTCGGGCGGCACTTCCTACGATTGAACATCTGCGCAAGCAAGGCGCCCGGCTTATCTTGGTGACACATCTGGGGCGGCCCAAAGGAACGGTCAAGGAAGAATTGCGCCTGGGGCCGGTGGCAAAACGGTTGGGTGAGCTGCTTGAAACCCCAGTCAGTAAGCTGGACAGTAGTGTCGGTTCAGAGGTTCAGGCTGCAGTGGCTCAACTGCCCGAGGGCGGCGTGCTTCTGTTGGAAAATATTCGCTTTTACCCTGGCGAAGAAAAGAATGACCCTGATTTTGCAAAAGATCTGGCTTCTGTGGCGGATGTATATGTCAATGACGCCTTCGGTACTGCCCATCGCGCCCATGCCAGCACTGTCGGCGTGGCCGCCCATCTACCAGCTTATGCTGGATTGTTGATGGAAAAAGAAATTGAGATGTTAGGTGGCGTGCTTAGCGCTCCCCGGAGTCCGTTTGTGGCGATTATTGGCGGAGCCAAGGTTTCGGATAAAATCGGCGTCATCAGAAATCTGCTGGACAAAGCGGATACACTGATTATCGGCGGCGGTATGGCCAATACCTTCCTCGCTGCCCAAGGAATTGAAATGGGCGCTTCCAAGGTTGAAGCAGATAAACTGGAGCTTGCCCGGGATTTGTTGGCTGAGGCTGGGGAAAAAAGTGTCAAATTCTTGCTGCCAGCGGACCTGCTGGTAGCAGATCAGTTTTCTGCCGAAGCTGCCCGACAAATTGTCAGCGCTGAACAGGGGGTTCCTGATGAGTGGATGGCCCTTGATATTGGTCCCCTGGCCAGGAGACGGTTTGCTGAGGTGGTTAAGGAAGCTGCCACAGTGGTCTGGAACGGTCCCATGGGTGTGTTTGAGTTTGATGCCTTTGCCCATGGCACAGAGGCCGTTGCCCAGGCATTGGTCGATAGCAAAGCTTTTTCTGTGGTCGGTGGCGGCGATTCCGCCGCTGCGCTGGAGAAATTAGGCAAGACTGATGCAGTGAATCATATTTCTACCGGTGGCGGCGCCAGCCTGGAGTTCCTAGAGGGAAAATCACTGCCGGGGATTACGATTTTGTTGGAGGGACAGTAATGAACAGACGCCCGGTTATAGCTGGTAACTGGAAAATGAATGTCACCGCCGGTGAAGCAGAGTCTCTATTGAATCAATTGAAAGCAGAACTTGCCGCCGTAGGTGATGTGGAAATTATTGTTTGCCCGTCGTTTACAACCTTGGCTGTGGCCTGCCAACGCCTGGCTGGCACCGGAATCAATGTTGGCGCCCAGAATATGCATTGGGAAGCAGAGGGCGCCTATACTGGAGAAGTATCCGGTCCCATGCTTAGCGATTTGGGATGCGGTTATGTAATTCTTGGACATTCGGAGCGCCGCGCGTATTTTGGCGAAAGCGACGGAGATGTTAATAAAAAATTGTTTGTTGCCTTGAAACATAAACTGACACCAATTGTTTGCGTAGGGGAAACCTTGACCGAAAAAGAAGCAGGACGGACGGAAGCGGTTTGTGAACAACAAATTCGTGGTTCGCTGGCCAATTTGACGCCTGGTGATTTAGAGCAGATAATAATCGCTTATGAGCCGGTATGGGCAATCGGTACCGGCCGCACAGCGACTCCCGGTGACGCCCAGGCAGTGATCGGTTTTATCCGGAATTTATTGCGCACTGATTTTGGTTCAGCTGCGGATAAAGTGCGTATTCTATATGGTGGCAGTGTTAAACCAGATAATATTGCCGGCCTGATGGCAGAAGCGGATATTGACGGCGGCCTTGTTGGCGGCGCCAGTCTCGACCCGGCCGGATTTGCCCAAATTGTCAAGTATAAGGATTGATGATTGTGACAAAACAAGTAGTCCTGACGATCTTAGACGGCTGGGCCCTGGGTCCGGACCATGATAATGCAATTAAAGCTGCCCATATCCCCAGTTATCGAAAACTGAAGACAGAGTTTCCGTATACCACTTTAAAAGCCAGCGGCCTCGATGTTGGTTTGCCCCCGGGACAGATGGGAAATTCCGAGGTTGGACATTTGAATATCGGCGCCGGCCGAGTGGTGTACCAGGATTTAACCCGGATTAGCCGCGACATTCAGGAGGGGAAGTTTATCAACAATCCTCGGCTGAAGCAGGCAATGTCCGGCACTGTCCATCTTATCGGTCTGCTTTCCGATGGCGGCGTGCACAGTCATACCGATCATTTAGAGGCATTGTTGCGGATGGCCAAGCTCAACAAGGTAGAAAAGGTTTGGGTACATCCCTGGCTGGATGGTCGCGATGTTGCCCCCACTTCAGCGGTTCAGTTCCTGGAATGGCTTGAAACGACCTGTAGGCGCATTGGTATTGGCGCGATTGCCACAATAAGTGGCCGCTATTATGCCATGGACAGAGATAAGCGCTGGGAACGGGTGGAAAAGGCCTACGCTGCCATGGTTCAAGGCGAAGGCCGACAGGCAGAAGACGCGGTAGAAGCGGTTCGCGTCGCCTACGTCCAGGGCCAGACCGATGAGTTTGTTGAGCCGATTGTGCTTGATTCAGATGGACTGATAGCAGACGGAGACAATGTTATCTGCTTTAACTTCCGTCCTGACCGGGCCCGGGAGATAACCCGCGTTCTTACCGATACAGATTTTGCGGAGTTTAAGCGGCGTATTTTTCCAGAGGTAAATTTTTTGTGCATGACCCAGTATGACGAAACCTTCCCGCTACCTGTGGCCTATCCTCCGGAAGTGCTTGAGAACACCCTTGGGCAGGTGGTCGCGGATGCCGGCCTGAAGCAATTGCGAATCGCCGAAACAGAAAAATATGCCCATGTCACTTATTTTTTCAATGGTGGCGACGAGACTAAGCTGCCGGGTGAGGATCGGGTGCTTATCCCTTCGTCAAAGGTGGCGACATATGATTTGCAGCCGGAGATGAGTGCTATCCCGGTTACTGATGCGGTTTGTGAGCAGATCGCTCAGCAAAAATATCAATTGGTGGTTTTAAATTATGCCAACCCGGATATGGTTGGCCATACCGGCGATTTTGAGGCCACTGTTCGGGCCTGCGAAGTTGTTGACAGTTGCCTGGAGCGAGTCTGGCAAGCGACGCGGGAGGCAGGCGCAGTGCTCTTAATCACTTCCGACCATGGCAATGCTGATCAGATGCGTGATGCCCAGGGCAATCCCCACACCGCCCATACGGCGAATATTGTCCCGTTGTTAATGGCCGGCGCCACAGGCAATTTGCGGGATGGCGGGGCGCTATGTGATATTGCGCCAACAATTCTAGAGCTTTTGGGTTTGGATAAACCCGATCAAATGACAGGCAAAAGCCTGCTAGTTAAGGAGTGAGTGATATGACGACTATTATTGATGTCCATGCCCGGGAAGTTTTGGATTCCCGGGGTAACCCAACGGTAGAGGTCGAAGTGGTTTTGGCCAGCGGTTTTATGGGACGGGCGATTGTACCTTCTGGGGCATCCACCGGCGCTTTTGAAGCTGTCGAGTTGCGCGATGGCGACAAGTCCCGATATTTGGGCAAAGGGGTAACCCAGGCGGTGGAGAATGTAAACGAAATTATTGCTCCCGCTCTGCTGGATTACGATGCTTTGAACCAGGAACATATTGATGGCATGCTGGTGGAGTTGGATGGCACTGAAAATAAAGGCAAGTTGGGCGCCAATGCAATCCTGGGCGTTTCCATGGCTGTGGCCCGGGCTGCTGCAGCGGCTCTGGATTTGCCCCTCTATCGCTATTTGGGCGGAGTAGCCACCAAGGCGCTGCCGGTGCCGATGCTCAACATCCTCAACGGCGGAGAGCATGCCGATAACAACGTGGATATTCAAGAATTCATGGTTATGCCCGTGGGGGCAAAGGATTTTCGGACCGCTTTGCGTATGGGCGCAGAAATTTTCCATAACCTCAAAAAAGTGCTCCAGAGCCGCGGTCTTAATACCGCTGTCGGCGACGAAGGAGGATTTGCGCCCAATCTAGATTCCAATGAATCGGCCTTGAAGGTAATTGTTGAAGCAATTGAGGCCGCCGGTTATACACCCGGTGAAGATGTGGTGCTGGCCTTGGATGTAGCTGCTACTGAAATCTACCGGGATGGCAAATACCATTTGGCTGGAGAAGGCCGGTCACTGACTGGTGATGAACTGACCAAATTCTATCAGGAAATGGTCGAAAAATATCCAATAATATCAATTGAAGATGGCATGGCAGAAGATGATTGGGATGGCTGGATTAAGCTACACCAAGCCCTGGGTGCCAAGGTACAATTGGTGGGCGACGACATTTTCGTCACCAATCCAACCCGGCTTGCCAAAGGCATTGAACTGAAAGCCGCCAATTCAATCCTCATCAAACTGAACCAGATTGGCACTGTCAGCGAAACATTAGCTGCAATCGAAATGGCAAAACGCGCTGGATTTACTTCGGTAATCTCCCACCGCTCCGGAGAAACAGAAGATACATTTATCGCCGATCTTGCTGTCGCCACCGGCGCTGGGCAAATTAAAACCGGTGCACCCTCACGCACCGACCGTGTTGCCAAGTACAACCAATTGCTGCGGATTGAAGAAGAGCTTGACGCTGTTGCTGTCTACCAGGGCAGGGCAGCCTTGGCCAAATAATTCTGCTGCAGGGGCAATCAACGCCCCTGCAGTTGTGTTTTGGCCAGGCCTGTGATAAAATACCTTGTGGTCTTATAGAATTTGGGAGGTGGCATTGGTGGAGAACATTATTCTAAAATTGCTGCATGTGGTTCTGGCCATCGGCGTTATTGTCGGTGTCTTGATGCAATCCGGTAAAAGTGCTGGTTTGTCTGGCGCAGTAGGCGGTGGCGCTGCCGAGTCCTTTTTTGGTAAGAAAAAGGGTTTGGAAGAAAAGTTGTCCCGCGTTACCACATTCGTGGCAATTTTGTTTATGGTTAGTTCAATCATTCTTGCCTTTATAGTTAGTTAATGCCCTTTACGCCCTTCGAGGGCGTTGGGGGTATCTTTTTGATATCACACAAAGTCAGGAGGAATTAACATATGGAGCCCTTGCTATATCTTGTTCCTGTGCTGGGCGTGGTTGCCCTTGTCTATGCCTATGTTTTAACCCAGCGGATATCCAAAGCTGAGGTCGGTACCGAACGGATGCAGGAATTGGCCAAAGCTATCAACGAAGGGGCTATGGCCTTTTTAAATCGTGAATATCGTAGCTTGGTTTTGTTCGTGATTGTTGTTGCCATCGGTCTGGTTTTTGCCATCGGCCTTGCGCAGCAGGATTACCTGGTTGGTTTCTATACTTCAATTTCATTCCTTGTGGGAGCGTTTTTCTCTGGTCTGGCCGGTAATATCGGTATGCGAATTGCGACCAAGGCCAACGCCAGAACCGCCCACGCTGCCCGCTCGGGCCTGAACCCGGCCCTATCCATCGCGTTTTCCGGTGGTGCTGTTATGGGTATGGCTGTTGTTGGTATGGGCTTGTTGGGAGTTGGCGTGCTCTACATAGTGTTCAGAGAGCCTGCCATCGTCAACGGTTTTGCCCTTGGCGCCAGTTCCATCGCGCTCTTTGGTCGAGTAGGTGGCGGTATCTACACCAAGGCCGCCGATGTAGGCGCCGACCTGGTTGGTAAAGTAGAAGCGGGTATTCCCGAAGATGACCCCCGTAACCCGGCAGTTATCGCTGATAATGTTGGCGACAACGTTGGCGATGTGGCGGGAATGGGCGCCGATCTCTTCGAATCATTTGTTGGTTCAATCATCGCAGCGATGACGCTGGCTGTTGTGGCATTCGTCAATGAGCCCGGCCCGGTTCTCCTGCCCATGATGTTGGCCGGCATGGGGATTATCGCTTCGATCACCGGGACCTTTTTTGTCAAAGTGAAAGAAGGAAAGAGTCCCAGCGCTGCTTTGGATCGAGGCACCTTGGTCAGCGGCGGTTTGCTCCTGGTGGCAGCATTTTTCCTGAATAACTGGCTCACTGGTTCGATTGGTTTCTTCTATGCAATTGTTGCCGGGTTTCTGGCCGGGTATGTTATCGGTCGGATTACTGAATATTACACTTCCGCCGATTTCAAACCGGTTCAGGGGATTGCCAACAGCTCTAAGACAGGTCCGGCTACCAATATCATCAGCGGCCTGGCGGTTGGAATGCGCAGCACCATGCTGCCGATCATTGTCATCGCAGTGGCGATTTTAGCTGCTTTCAATCTGGCGGCCGACGGAAACACCGCCTATGGTTTATACGGCATTGCCTTGGCTGCCGTGGGCATGCTGGCTACAGCCGGTATGACAATCTCTGTGGATGCATACGGTCCAATTGCTGATAACGCCGGTGGAATCGCAGAAATGGCAGAGCTGCCTGAATCTGTTCGCGAGGTTACCGATAAACTGGACGCCTTGGGCAACACCACTGCTGCTATTGGCAAGGGTTTTGCAATCGGTTCGGCAGCGTTGACGGCGCTTGCCCTGTTCTCTGCTTATACTCAGGCAGTCAATCTGGACACTATCGACCTTACTTCCGCTTCGGTAATCGCGGGGCTCTTGATTGGTGGCATGTTGCCCTTCCTGTTCTCTGCAATTACCATGGAAGCTGTGGGTAAGGCCGCGTTTCAAATGATCGAAGAAGTGCGGCGTCAATTCAAGGAAATCCCCGGTATCATGGAAGGCAAGGCTCGCCCCGATTACGCCCGTTGTGTTGATATCAGCACTGCAGCTGCGATTAGGGAAATGGTTTTGCCTGGGCTGTTGGCCGTGGTGGTACCTTTGGGCATCGGTATTGTCCTTGGACCCGAGGCCCTGGGCGGCCTGTTGGCCGGCGCCTTGGTCAGTGGTGTTTTGATGGCTATTTTCATGGCCAATGCCGGTGGCGCCTGGGATAACGCCAAAAAGTATGTTGAAGGCGGCGCTTATGGCGGCAAGGGCACCGATGTGCATGCGGCGACCGTAGTCGGCGATACCGTCGGCGATCCTTTGAAGGATACTTCCGGGCCGTCAATCAATATTTTGATTAAGTTGATGACCATTGTTTCTTTGGTGTTTGCGCCACTCTTCCTGTATATTGCTGATAAATTCTAATGATCCCCCCGGATGTCAATCCGGGGGTTTTTCAATTCAGTTAAAACTGGGTCGTTCTATTGTCTAAACTTCTCTGCCGGGGTATAATTATTTGAAGAGGAGGAATGGACATGTATGTCGCCGGACATCTGTTGGCGCCCTACCTCTTGCAGGGAGGGAAAACCGGCTGCCTGTTGATTCATGGCTTCAGCGGTTCACCGCTGAATATGCGACCCCTGGGGGAATACCTAGCCAATCATGGGTATACCGTGCGCGGAATGGTTTTGCCCGGCCACTGTACAGAGCCAAAATCTATGGTTCGTTATACGTGGCAAGATTGGCTGGCCGCGGTGGAAGCAGAAGCGACTGCTCTGGCCAAGAGCTGTTCTCATCTCTGGCTAATTGGGTTCTCTATGGGTGGGGTTTTGGCTGGAATTGCCGCCGGACATTTGCCGGTGGCGGGCTATGTCAGTATTGCGGCGCCAATTTGGCCCCGTGCCCGACTCACCCATTGGGCTTTTATTCTGAAACACTTTCGCCGTTATGTCTCTATGGGCAGCAGACGCGAATTTGAGCTGCCATCCTGGCGTTATGATATGGCACCGGTCTCCAGTGTAGACCAGCTAATGCGCATGATTCGAACTTTTCGCCGGGAACTGCCGCAGGTGAAGGTGCCTGCCCTGGTTGTTCAGGGGGATAATGACAAAACCATCATGCCCAAAAGCGCTTCATACATCTACGAGAACTTGGGGTCCCGGTGCAAACAGATTATGTGGATACCGGGCGGCGGTCATCTTTTACTAGTTGACAAGCAGCGTGCAGAAGTTTGTGCAGGGGTCGAAAGATTCATACGCAATCAAATGGGAGGTCTGGAAGATGATTGAAATTACCCGCGCCGGCGATAACGACCGGCAGATTGTCGAAGAGATTGGCAAACACTATGACCCGAGTTTTATTAATCACGTCTACAACACCTGGGAGGAACGCGGAGGTCTGTACATAGCCCGCCGGGAAGGTCGCACCGTCGGTTTTTGCGGGCTTGTATTTCCTGCTCCAACCGAAGCACAGATACTGGGGATTCGGTTGCTTCCGGATTTTCAACGGGAGGATGTCGGTCGCCAATTTGTTATCGGGTTGATACAGGTTGCCCAGGAAAAGGGTTGCAATACAGTGCGGATGTTGACTTCCACAGAGAACTGGGAGACCCAGGCAGCTTTGCAGCGCAATTTAAACTTTGTCCGTCGCGGAACCTGGGCCGTGGCATACAGGGAAGAGATGCGGTCTGAGCTTTGCGACTCCCGCCAATCCCTTGAGCCGGCATCACCTGAAATTCTAGATGATATCTGGCAATACTTGCAATACAGCATGACCTACCGGCATAGCGAAGGCCTAATCTTTAACAATGGCTATACGTACCGGCAATTTTCCAAGGCCTATTTAAATCAGTTGTTGGAACAGGGCCGGGTGTATGCATGTGATTCCGGCGGGGTAATCACCGGTGTGATTATCGCCCACTGCCAAGACGATACTATGCATCTGCATTATGTAGACGCCCAGCCAACTGTGGTTAAGGACTTGTTGCTTGGAATTCTCGCCCGGCACTGTGAATGCAAATGCAATTACCTGACAGCGGCTGTACCTACTGACTCGTACCGGGAGATTCGTCCGCTCTTGGAGCAGGTTGTCAAAGAGCATGCGCCTGATTATTGGTTGGTTATGGAAAAGGAAGTTTCTCCCCTGGCCTTGCCCCGGGACTGATTGTCCCGGGTTGTTTTCTTCTATATACGCAGAAAGAGTGATGCAGATGTCTGAAGCAACTGAACAGCAGCGGTTGTTGGGGTTGAATCCCGCATCGCTGTACAAGGATATTTGGAAATTATCCTGGCCGGTTATGCTGGGTACTGGTTTGCATATGGGGTTCAATTTGGCCGATGTGGCTTGGATCAGCCGCCTCGGCGCCCTGCAGGTGGCAATTCCCGCTTTGGCGGGTTCTGTTTTATGGCTGTTTATGTCCCTTTCAGAGGCCATTAGCATCGGCACTGTAGCGATGATTTCACGCTTTGAAGGGGCAGGAAAACGAGGTTTGATGTCCCATGTGGTTATTCATAGTTTTTGGCTGTCTCTAGCCATGGCGGCAGTTGTTGGCGGTTTAGGCGTAATTTTCGCCGAGCCGTTGCTTTTGCTGTTTACCGACGATTTAGTCACACTTGCGGGAGCGGTACCCTATATGCAGATAACCGCCGCCGGCCTTGTTTTTACTTTTGCTACGGTATCCATCAGCGCCAGTCTCAATGGCATTGGCGATACGAAGACTCCGATGCTGGTGATGATGGGCACCAATGCTTTGAATATTATTCTTGACCCGCTTTTTATTTTTGGCTGGTTGGGGTTTCCCGCTCTGGGGGTACAGGGTGCTGCCTGGGCAACATTCATATCCAACGCAATATCGGTAGTTATCCTCTTGTTCCTGCTTTTCCGTCGTCGGGAATTAAATGTTCGTTCACTGTTGGCGCCCTTTAACTTTTCGATTGTCAACAATATACTTGGAATCGGGATTCCAGCTTGTCTCCAATCGGCCGCCCGCTCTGCTACCGGCACTGTTATGTTCTGGTTGGTGATGAACGGGTACGGACCAGCGGCCGGTGCGGCCTTTGGGGCCGGTCAGCGGATAGTAGGGCTGATTTTTGTGTTTCTCAGCGGACTCAGTGTGGCTGCAACTACGTTGATTGGTCAGATCCTTGGGTTGGGAGACAAAAGTCTTGCTATGCTGGCATCTCGACGCTTAATTATTCTCGGTATCTGGGTGCAAGTGGCTATCGGTTTTGCCTATATAGTGTTGGCTTCGCCGGTCACGCGTTTATTGTTGGCTGATGACCCCCAGGCGCTGGCATCCGGAATCAGCTATGTGCGAATTATTGGTATCGGGCTGATGTTGGGTGCCAGCACAGGTGTCGTTGGCGGCGTTTTCAAAGGCGCCGGCTATACAATGCCGACATTTGTAGCGGGCACTGTTGCCAACTGGTTGATTAAAATACCGATTGCCATGGCTGGCAGTCTCTGGCTCAATTGGCCGGTGGAAGCCATATGGTGGGCGATTTCGCTCTCCGTTGTGGTAGAATGGTGGTTGCTTTTCGTTTGGCTGCGCCGTGGCAGCTGGCTTGAACGGGAAATTGTTGTTCAAAGTGCTTAAATACCCGGTTTGCGCGCCGGTGGAAAAATATGTTACAATGGCGACCAAGGAGGTTTGACATGGAACGAGCTCAAGCGCTAGCGCATCTTAAGAAACATGTAAAAAACAAGAACCTGCTGAAACACATGTATGCTGTGGAAGCAGTTATGCGAGTCTTGGCCCGGAAGCTGGGGGGCGACGAGGAAAAGTGGGCCTTGGCAGGATTGCTGCATGACATCGATTACGACCAAACCGCAGACAAACCGGAAGAACACAGTCTTGTAGGAGCCCAGTTGCTGACGGACCTTGGCGTCGATGCGGATATTGCCCAAGCTGTCCGTGTGCATAATGACATCCATGGACTACCCCGCCAGTCACTTCTGGACAGCGCACTGTATGTTTCCGATCCGCTTACGGGACTGATTGTCGCGGCGGCCTTGATCCATCCGGACAAAAAATTGGCAGCCATCAACACCGAATTTATTCTCAATCGGTTTGGGGAAAAGCAGTTTGCCAGAGGCGCAAACCGGGAGCAGATCGCTAGATGCAAGGAAGAGTTGGGGATTGAACTGGAGGAGTTTGTCAGTTTAGCCCACAACGCAATGCTCTCAATCAGCGACCAGCTGGGATTGTAAATATTAAAGAGGGCTGAGTGATCAGCCCTCGTGCTTATACAGTGTATTTCGTTGTCTTTGCCCAATTCAACAGCTTGCGCTGGGGGTCAATTTCAATCTCGGTGACCCTTGACGGGCTGCTGATCAAAAACGGTTCGTTGCTGATTGTAAATTTCTTCAGTTCTTTGGAGCCGTCTTCGGAAATCAGTTGCATTTCCACCTCATTCTGCCAGCGAAGCTTGCCTCTGTTTACCAGCGAAAAAACCAGCTGCCACTGACCGTTTTCATCAGTAAATGTGCGGGGCGCGTCAAGTTCTAGTATCAGCTTTCTTGACGAAACTACCCATTCATGATAGAGATGGTCAAAATTTGTTCCGGCCTTTTGCGCCAGCAGGGAGAAAAAGACTTTGGCTTCAGGCGCTGTTCTGTCATGCTGGGAAAAGACTTCTTGGATCAAAGGATAAAATTGATTGCCCAGGGCACAATGCACTATACGCATTAACCAACTGCCTTTGCTCAGCAACCAATCGGGAAGTGAGGGAAAGCGGCTGCAGGCTGAGTGAATTGACCCAGCGTATTTAGCGTTCAGCTTTGCTTCAGCCATTATCTGATTGCGAACTTCAACGCCATACTCCGCTTCAACCAGCATCCAACTGGTGTATTCAGCTAGGGCTGTGAGATACCAGGTATCGGCCGGGTTCTGACTGGGCAATGCTGCTTCCAGCCATCGCCTGCCCAGTTCCCGGGCGGCCATTCGAAATAAAACGATTTGCTTTTCCCGGGTGTTTTTTTCGGTGGTCTCCCGGGCAAGCAAGCCAGAGCTGATTGTATTAAGCTGAGTGGAAACATGCGCTTCTGGTCGCTCTTGCTCTATAATAATCAGGGTGCATTCTCCGGCGGGATGCTCACCCAGCAACTGCTTGAGGTGTTCGACTATTTTCTCGCCGGAATTGGCCAGTGAGCGCGCTTGATTTACCAGAGGACGGGGATAATAAACTGCAAGCCCCTTTCGCTCGGTCCGGTTGAACTGCCCAGCGACAATGTGCAACCCGCTGCCGGGGACGCCGCTCGCCCAATGCGTCTGATAGCGGGTATCAAGGCGTTTCTCCTCGGCCATGTTGCCGGTTGCAATAATCCGCATCGGACCGGGCGTTATGACTGTAATATTTGCTGTGTATTTCTGTATTCCGGGCACAGCCGGGTACCAATTGCTTTCGGGAGGAAGCTCACAGAGCTCGGTGTTTATGCAACCTCGGGAATCAGAGGGTTTCAGCGCGCCGGTATATGTAAACGTAAGCGTTAGCTTTTCTCCGATGTCCGCTTTTCTGGGAAGCTTGATTTTCAGCAGATTCTGTTGTCCTGAAAGCTTACGTTTTTTAAAAATAAGGGGCAGTCCAAGATAACAAACGGTCTCCACTTCACAGAAGTCACCCAGCACAAAGTAGAAATCTGAACAATTCTTTTCCGCTGTCAGCAATACCGATGCATGGCAGCGCAAGCGCCCGGTGGGGGGAGAAAAAGTGATTTCAATTTCATAATGACTGATTTGTTGTGTAAAACTATTGTTGGCGGTAAATAACGACATAATAATACCCCCTGTAAAATTGCTACTTTTTACATAGTTCGCTTAAGCATGTTTTTTTCCTTCGTAATAATCATAAAAAGAGGTGAAATTTTGAAAGAAAAAATTTTAGAGTTTATGCGTAAAAATGCATATAAGCCGTTGACCCATCCGGAGTTAATCGCTGCCTTTGATATAAAAGATTCAGAGAGCAACAAGTTTGTACAATTGCTCAATGAAATGGAACGTACTGGCGAGGTCATTCGTACCCGTTGGGACCGTTATGGGGTTCCTGAGCGCATGAATCTTATCGTTGGACGTTTGCAAGGACATGCCAAAGGTTTTGGATTTGTGATACCCGATCAGCCTGATACAGAAGATTTATATATCAATGCCGCTGATACCAACGGTGCTCTTCATAATGACCGGGTTGTTGCGAGATTGCATTCCAAGCGCTCCGGCTCCCGTGCCGAGGGTGAAATAATCCGTATTCTGGAGCGGGCCAACTCAACCGTTGTCGGCACGTTCGAGAAAGGCAAAAAATTCGGATTCGTCCGCCCCGATGATAAACGGATTGGACAGGATATCTTCGTAGCAAAGGAAGATTTCAGCGGCGCAGCCGATCAGGAAAAAGTGGTTATTGAGATTACCAGCTGGCCGGAAGGGCGGCGCAATGCCGAAGGGCGGATTATTCAACGCCTGGGCCATAAGGACACGCCGGGTACCGACATCTTGTCAATTATTTATAAGCATCGCCTGCCTCTGGAGTTTCCCCAAGAAGTTCTGGACGAGGCGGAGCAGGTCCCTGAGATAATTGCAGATAAAGATTTGGTCGGACGCACAGATTTTCGTGACCAGCAAATCGTTACTATTGACGGCGAAGATGCCAAGGATTTGGATGACGCTGTCAGTGTTACAAAATTGCCCGAGGGCTACCGCCTGGGAGTGCATATTGCAGACGTTTCTCACTATGTTCGCCCCGGCAGTAAAATAGACAAAGAAGCGGAAGCCCGGGGAACCAGTGTCTATTTGGTGGACCGAGTGATTCCAATGCTGCCCGAGAAACTCTCCAACGGCATTTGCAGTCTAAATCCACGACAGGACCGACTAACCGTCAGTCTGATCATGGATATCGACAGCTCCGGTAATGTGATTAATTACGAGCTGTGCAAGGGCGTTATCCGCACTGCAGAACGTATGACCTATACAGCGATTTATAAGATTCTCAAAGAGGAAGACCCGGAGTTAATCACTAAGTACCAGCCGCTGGTGGAACAATTCAGACTGATGGAGGAACTGGCGTTACTTTTGGGGCAACGTCGGGAAAAGCGAGGCGCCATTGATTTTGACTTTACTGAATCAAAAGTGGAAATTGGCGATAATGGTCAGCCGGTTGCAATTGTCCCCCGGCCGCGCACAATTGCCGAGCGTATCATCGAAGAGTTTATGTTGATTGCCAATGAAACCGTGGCGGAACACTTTCAACATCTAGGGAAACCCTTTATCTACCGTAACCACGAGAAGCCGGCAGGTGAAAAGATTCAGGAACTGAATGAGTTCGTGCATAATTTTGGCTATCACATCAAGGGATCGTATGATGATATCCACCCTAAGGCGCTGCAACAGCTTCTGCGCAATGTTGAAGGTCAACCGCATCAGCGGCTTATCAACACAATTACATTGCGGTCAATGAAGCAGGCCCGGTATGCCGACAAAAATATTGGTCATTTCGGCCTTTCGGCAAAGTTCTATACCCACTTTACATCGCCGATCCGGCGCTACCCCGACTTGCTCGTCCATCGGTTCATTAGCTATTATCTGGGGGTGCAGCCTTCTAAGGCAGGACGCATCCAGATCAAAAAGCTGCATGAACTGGCAGACCATTGTTCCAGGCGGGAGCGCCAGGCAGAAGAAGCTGAACGGGAAACAGTGGACATGAAAAAGGTCGAGTACATGGAGCAATATTTGGGCGAGGCCTTTGACGGGATAATTTCTGGAGTCACAGCCTTTGGTCTATTTGTGGAGTTGAAAAACAGCGTAGAGGGGTTTGTGCATATAAGCAATATGCATGATGATTACTATCACTTTAATGAAAAACTCTACAGCTTGATTGGCGAACGCAAGCGCAAGGTATACCGACTTGCGGACCCGGTGAAGGTGAAGCTGATTAAAGTTAATAAGGAGGAGCGGACTTTAGACTTTCTGCTCTTAAATAGTTAAGCGGCCGGGCGGCCGCTTAACTATCTGATAGGAGGTTTAATTTTTTTAGTTGTGTTTGCCCAACCCATTCCCTTTCCAGGACATGAGTATGTTCGGTACCCAAATAAATTCTTGATTCATCCCTGCTAATATTCTCGAGAGTATCTGGAACAAATACTGGTATGGTGTTGCTTAAATCGTTGGCGATATTTTTCGTTGTGCTGGAGAGTATTTGCTTGCGGATACATTACTGTGTTGTTAGTTTAGCATTTGATTGAAATGACTGTTTTTGTGTTAGAATCAGGGATGTATCTCTGGAGCAGCTGTTTAGCCCTCCCAGAGTCTGTTTTCAGTTATCATGGCATCCCTCCCGTTGCTTGTTACTACAATATGCTGACAGCGAGAATTTTTTTTGGGGGTAATTATGTTACATTTTTGTTACAAGAAAAGCAAAAATATCCCAAAATCATATTGACCGTCCTGGGTAAGTGTGCTAAACTAAAAGTGCCCAATGTTATACCCATTAACCCTTTACCCGGACACACGGTCACCCAGCCGTGTGTCTCCCAATTTAAGAGGTGGTTTTTTTTATGGATGAAATTAAGGTAATTGCCGAAAATCGTAAAGCCAGGCATGATTATCATATTGAAGATACACTTGAAGCCGGCATCGCGTTACAGGGGACAGAAGTAAAATCTGTACGTGGTCGGAAAGTAAATATACGGGATAGTTTTGCCCGGGTGGAGAATAACGAAGTATACTTGCATAGCATGCACATCAGCCCTTATGAACAGGGCAATCGGTTTAATCACGATCCCCTGCGCACCCGTAAATTATTATTGCACAAGTCGGAGATTAAGCGTCTGATTGGCGTCAGCAGGGAAAAGGGCTATGCCCTGATTCCATTACGGCTGTACTTTCGCCGTGGACGGGTCAAGGTTGAGCTGGCGGTAGCCCGGGGCAAGAAGCTATATGACAAGCGCCAGGATCTTGCGGAGCGTTCTGCAAAACGGGAAATGGAACGTGCCTTTCGGGACAACCAGAAATATTAGAGCAGCCGTTCACGGCTGTTTTTCATTTGTAGTAACGGCTTCATTTTGTTACTATATCAGAGAAAGGAGGATTTCTATGGAATATCGCAAACTAGGTAAAGCAGGAGTGAAGCTCAGTGCCATCGGCCTCGGCAGTTGGCTTACGTACGGCGGCACTGTTGAGGACCAAACCGCCGAGGCTTGTATCGACAAGGCGTATGCATCGGGTATCAACTTTTTTGACACTGCCAATGTATACCGTCATGGAGAAGCGGAGGTTGTGGTCGGCAGGGCGTTAAAAAAATATCCCCGGGATTCATTTGTCCTGGCCACTAAAGCTTTCTGGCCCATGGGAGATGGACCAAATGACCGCGGGTTATCCCGTAAGCATATTTTTGAGCAGGTCCATGCATCATTGAAGCGCTTACAGGTCGATTATATCGACCTCTGGCAGTGCCACCGCTTTGACCCGGAAACACCAATAGAAGAAACCCTTCGGGCGATTGACGATTTGATTACTCAGGGGAAAATTCTTTACGCTGGTGTCAGCGAGTGGTCAGCGCTTCAGATTCAACAGGCGCTGCATCTAGCCAGAAAATACAATCTTGATCCAATTGTCTCCAACCAGCCCCAGTACAGCATGCTGGAGCGTTATATTGAACCGGAAATCATTCCCCTGTGCGAAAGGGAAGGTGTTGGCCAGGTGGTCTGGTCTCCACTGGCGCAGGGCGTGCTTACAGGAAAATATAAACCGGGTCAGCAGCCACCGGTTGGCAGCAGGGCCGCTGAAGGAAAAGTCAGCAGTTCTTTTGCCAAGCTGCTGACGGATACTAATTTGAAGAAGGTCCAAGAACTGCAAAGCGTTGCCAACAGTCTGGACTGTTCATTGCCGCAGCTGGCGCTGGCGTGGATTCTGCGACAGCCCAATGTCACCAGTTGTATCATTGGCGCCAGCCGTCCTGAGCAAATTGAAGAAAATATCGGGGCTTTACAGGTCAAGCTCACTGACGATACCCTCACTGAGATAGAGGAAATCCTGTCCGGAGATGCTTAGTCTCAAGGAAAAAACACTGATTATCAAATTGTTGAAAAGAGAGCGCCGGCGCTTGTTTGTTTCCGCGGAAACCAGGGCGGTTGTTAAGTCCGCCCTGGCGAAGCTGGAACAGAATATGCGGAATATCAAAGTCAATAAATTGGACAAGGAGCGCTGGTAGCAATGCTGAACTTCTTTGCACTGGTTGTGGCCGCGGTTACAGTTTTCTGGTTTGATCGTGCTGAGAAAGGCGGGTTTTCTGATAATCTGCTCTACTTTGTTTTGGGAATAGTCCCCTTGCGTTTTGCGGGCTGGCTGCTTCCGCTGGGACTACCCACCGCGCTGATGTTAATACTTGCCCGGGCACAGAACAAAAAACAGAAACTCGCCTTTGTGCTGGTTGGCGCTCTTGTCGGCTGGTATGTTTTTACTTACCTCCGGCCACCCGGCGCCTGACCAATTTAAATAAAACCGGTACGGTGTACCGGCTTAATAGAGCACGTTCAATGAGGTCAGGAACCATGTTCCCAGCAAGGCAAAGCCTAGGAATAATAACACGCCTAGTAATACCGAGATGTCCAGATAATAGTGTTTAGTCCGCTGCTTGCGAAAGATAGCGGCAATTAGCAAAATACCTGCTGCAATGAGTGATACTAATAGAAACACAATAAGTAATCTGAGACCGCCCGAACTGGCGGCAGGATAAGCGGTTAATAGTAATAGTGAATACACACAGACACCCCCTGTAAAAGTTTATTCCCGTTTTGAATAATAAATTACCGGGACATGCAGGGGTATGAGGGGGAATAATATGAAGCTAGCTTTGAAAGACCCTATTAGCGGTTTGACCCATTTTGTGGGGGCGTTGTTGGCCGTTGCGGGTTTAGTGCTGCTTGTTGTCTTCGGCTATATGGAGGGAACGGCTTGGCATGTAGTGTCCTTTGCAATCTTTGGCGCCAGCATGATTTTACTTTACACCGCCAGTACTCTCTACCATTGGCTGCCCCTGGGAGAGAAAGGTAGTGCCATCATGCGCCGGATTGACCATATGATGATTTATGTGTTGATTGCCGGGACTTATACGCCGGTATGTCTGGTGGCAATAAGGGGCGGTTGGGGATGGAGCTTGTTCGGCAGCATTTGGGGGTTGGCAATTGCCGGGATTGTGCTGAAGATTTTTTGGCTGGACGCCCCGCGCTGGCTTGCGACCTCTTTCTATCTGTTCATGGGCTGGTTGGCCGTCGTCGCCTTTTATCCTCTGATTCATTCTGTTCCCATCGGCGGCATCTTCTGGCTTGTATTTGGAGGTATTCTATACAGCATCGGCGCAGTGATTTACGCCGTGAAAAAGCCTAACCTACATCGTCATTTCGGGTTCCATGAAATATTTCATCTGTTTGTGATGGCCGGTAGTTTCAGCCACTTTCTGTTGATGTGGCGCTACATCCTCAAATTATAAAATAGGCGCCTGCAGGCGCCTATGCACTTTTTGTGGTTTGTTTCCGGAAGCGGGAAGCTGCGTGCCGGTTGGTGCCCCAAACTCCTGCAAGGATGGCAACGGCGCCAAGGGCATGGTACCAGTAAAATGCCTCGCCTCTAAACAATACCCCGGCGGTGATTGCAATGACAGTTACTAAATTGGCAAAGACTGAGCTTTGGGCCGCTGTGAGCTTACTGAGGCTAAAGTTAATCAGGAAGAAAGCAAGCACAGAGGAAAGGCCGCCAAGATAGAGAACTGCTGGCCAGATTAGTGGTAACGGTGTTAAGTATGCCGATAAATTGCCCCCGATAAGATGCTGGATGATTGCTATGGTGTTAAATGTAACAGCGCCAATCAACATCATCACCCATGTTATTTGAACAGGTGTATATTTTGCTGAAGCGCGTCTGGATGTTATGTTGTAGCAGGCGCCGGCTAAGACCGCGCCCAATAGGGCAAGGGTTCCCAGCGGATTGGCATCAACATTACTTTGGTTGTCCATGGTTGTTATGAAGATCACGCCGGCAACCGATGTGAGGATAAACAAGGTTTGGATGCGGCTGGGGCGTTCCCCTAGGAATGTGGCGGCAAGAATCGCTACAAAGATGGGGATTACTGCAATCATCATGCCGGCATAGGAAGCGGAAGTGAGCAGCACGCCGGTGGTCTCAGCGGAAAAATAGATCAGGGGTTGAAAAATGGCCAGGGGCAGCAAGTCTTTGTAAATTTGCGGCGGGGTCGAAATCTTAATGAGACCCGTCAAGCGCAAAAGCGTGAAAAAGGTGATTGCCATCGCGAAGCGCAGACCGAGAAGATGAAAAGGGGCAAGATGTTCCAGAGCGCCCCGGGTGAACATGAACGATAAACCAAAAATACTGGCGAAGCCAATGCCCGCCAGATATGGCGCATATTGTTTCATAGCAGTCCATCCTTTATAATAGTGTCGATAAAAGTATACACCAGACTCAAGATACTGGGAAGGGAAGAAGTGCAATGAATTATTTGGATTTTAACGAAATCAACAATTGGTTGTCACAGGAACCGGAATTAACATATACGTTACGACAGCAATTGTTCTTTGAACAACTGGGAACCGGAACAAAGATTCTTTATCGCCCCAACGCATTGGTAATGACAGATTGGGCGCTGCGTTTCTATGGTGAAGCGGACGACCTCGATCAGCTCTTGGCCCAGCTGCCATCCCAGAAAAAATATCATTTTTTTGGGGTCCCTGTGGACAACCTTCCGCAAGTCGAAAAACATTTTCAGGATATCGAAATTGAAGAGGATTGTGGCGTCTACACATTGGTAAAAGAAGATTTTGCTGCCCACCAGGTTGAGACCCTGGACAGTCTCACCCAGGCTGATGCCGAATTTGTCAATGAGCATTGGACCTACCGTTCCGATGATAGTCTGCCTTTTTTTCAGGACATCATCAACCGTTTTCCCAGCAGTGCCATTCGGGTGGATGGCCAGTTGGCCGGTTGGTCGGTATGTTATAATGCGACCGATGACTTTGTTAATCTGGGTTCGCTGAAAGTACTGCCCCAGTATAGAAAACGGGGTTTTGGACGCAAACTGGCTTTAGACCTTGCAGCGAAGGTCCTGGAAACAGGCAAAATACCGCTTGTCCATATTCTCGATGACAATATCGCATCTCGAACGTTATCCACCGGTATTGGATTTAAATTGCATCCTAAAAAAATTTTTTGGGGTGTTGGCATAAAGCGGTAGCATAATTTTTATGGAATCGAATAAACTATATCAGTACGGAGATACTGCGCTAGCCCTTGGGCCGGCTGCAGTTGGCCCGCCGGCTTGTTCCGGCGGGTCTTAGCGTACCCAGGCAATAATCGGGTATGGAGTTATATGAACTTCAATGAAAGCAGCGACGACGATAAGGGCGGCGGCGATCGGTAGCAATGGCCGCCAAACTTGTCGGTGCTCCACCACTCTGCTGCCTACGAAACAAGCAAGCGCTAAACCTGTGAGCTCAAATATGCCATGGGGTATAACATAGGCAAGAGTAAGACTGATGCCTATTTCGTTGACTGCGGCGCCAACACCTAAACCGATGCCTAACAAATGTGTCAAGAATACTAACCAAGGCGCAATAAAGGCAAATTGACGGCCTGCCAGCCGAAGCACAATAATGCCCGCTGTAGAATACACCAGTAAAACTACCCAGTTATTGAGAATCACATCAATAGTCACCAGTATTCCTCCCCTATAAGTTTAAGGAGAAATACCTACTGGATATTCTGGAAAAATAATCTAACAGTTTATACTTGATTTTGATTTTCCGTCAAAAAGATGTTATAATAATTGTCCAGGCCATTTAGCCTGCTTGAATCCGGGGGCGTACTGGATTCGACGGGGGTTTGAAATGGCAGAAGGAGCGAGCCGAGGGCCAGGGCCTCGTTAAAAACTGGAAACGGCTTTAACTGCCAACGATAACTACGCTTTCGCTGCTTAGATAAAGCAGCCGTCCTGTCTGTCTCCTGTCTGCGGGGACTGATAAGGGCGACGCTAATGCAGGCTACCAACAACACCTGTCTCCGGTGTTTGCGGGAAATTTAGGGAGACTTGTCGAAGCGGATTCGGTCCCTGGAAGCCGCGGCTGACGAAACTAATGCAGGGACTGCGCTCGGAGATACTTCTGTTGTTTGACCTTCGGACGCGGGTTCGACTCCCGCCGCCTCCACCAATCAGTTCAAATCCGAACCTTTTTGTTACTGATAAAGTGTTTGGTGTAGTTATAATGGCTAAGTAAACACGTAAAGCCCTCCTCCGTAACTGGAAGAGGGCTTTTTCTTTAATCCTTTATATATTCTTGTCCAATCGTTGCAGGCATTGCGCTAACTAGTAACTTCCTGGGACTGGCACACCATTGGTAATCTAATCTTTACACTTTGACACAGATCTAAGCAGCGACAAAGAAATATCCAGAGCTCTGTATGCTGAAATAATTGCAACAGTAAAGATAAAAACCCAAATAAGACTAAAAAGAGACCCGTTTGGAAGTTTTATAGCTTGCAATCCTACCGAAACAATAATAAGTAAGAACAGCAACCTGATTGAACCCCAAATATAACCCAGCACAGGTTCAAGCTTTCCTATTTCTTTCATAAATGATACTGCCTTGCTTTGTGTGGTCAACAGAATACCAGCTAAAGTCCCTAAAAAGCCTATAAAAATGGCTGCCACGGTTGTTATCTCAGATAAAAAAACCGTTATTATATTCGTGCTAAGATTAAAAAAATAAGAACACATCGCCGAGATGGACGCAAATATCCAGGGATACCACTTTTCCCAGATCGCTTCAGTTTTACCTGAGATCACTCAACAGCACCTCCTCTACGGGTATGATTACCCTGCGTGGTAATAAGCCATATCTTCTTGTTTGGCAAGATAAGCCAGTTTTACCGCTTCTTCTAAGGAATGCATTTTTAATTCACGGTCCTCTAGCGACACATCAATAACAACCTTTAACCTGTCTTTAAGAAGGTCAAGCGGATACAAAACATCGTCATCATTTTCTCTTCCTGAAACCACTAATCTTTCAATGGTTTGTTCCTCTCGAGGTATGCTTCTTATCTTTGCGAAAATATTATTAAGTATATCATGAGTATGTCTAGTTCGCCCCATACTTAACGTAACTGTAATAGATTTAGCATTGTAATCGCCAGCCATTTGACTTGCTGATTTAAGAGATGTGTGTTCATATGCTTCTGGTGAACGAGGTTGTACAACCTTAAGCAGTATGTTGGTGATTGAATTAAACCTGTTCAATTTTGCGATTGTATCCCTTGCTAAGTACATATTTGCTTCAAGTGTTTGCCCCGTTACTGTTTGAACTAAATGCAAAAAGCTCCCGATTCTCATGCCGTTGTTATTGCGCTGAATAACAAGTGTGTTATTTTCTGGCGCAAATAGAAAAGATGTGAGGCTTGCAACACCTTCATCATCGGCAAGACCTAATGGCTGGATGCCGGGGTTGTTAATTTTCGCTTTGGGTGGCAACGCAATAGCATTAACGAGCGCTCCTGTCCCAATGTGGTACCCGTCTTCATCTACCGTATAATTTTCCAATCTGATTTTGTATCGTCTGTAGGTAACAGTAGATTGACTTCTCGATAATCGCTGAAACACATTTCCAATGTCCGCTCCGTTTGGTGAAACTAGCTGAAAAAATTCAAAGGTAACAGCTTTTGAACTCAAGTAACCCCCTCCTTTGTTAAAATATTCGTCATAAATGAAATAATTTCCTTCTTATTAAGAAAAAAGCCCTCCCGCGCGGTTAAAAGCGAGAGAGGGCCTTTTCTTTAGCTATGCTCTTTACTTAGTTCCTGGCGTTCAGCCCACTTTACAAGCTCGTTAAAAACCTTTTGGACGATTGCCCCGAAAGCATCTTCGCTGATGAAAAATCTAAGCCAACCAGGCATATACTTATATCCATTTTTCTTAACCCATACGGCTTTATCTTTTCCGGATACAAGAACCTTTGCCTGGGCCTGTTCTTCAGCTACAAAGATTAGGCTGACAATCTTTTTCTTGAGTGACTGCCAATCTAGAATTGCCCAAACGATTCCGGCGATGAAGAGAACCAGCAATCCCCACCAGTTCAATACAAACTCCAACATTTAATTTTCCTCCTTTCCAACCATTTTGCAGGCGTCGGTGTAATCAATGTTGTTCTGCTTGGCAACAACAACTGTCAGCACAGTAACGGTTTTTTCCAGGCTCCGGATTGCAGGCTCCAGTTTCGTCAACAGATAGAAAGTGATAACGATCGGGAATCCCACTGTGCCCAGGGCGTTCATCCATGGGTCCATCTGGCCACGTCCTTTCAGCAACTTACTGCTTAATCAAGTCCTTTACATGCATCGCGGCCGTTACAGCTTTATCAAGGCCAATTACTACGCGATCCCCCCGCACCTCAATCACATCGTAAACAGTGGTATACACAAAAGCGGCCAAACCTCCGCCAGTGTAGGTCTTGGCCCCTTTTTTGACTCTTACTTTGTCTCCAACCCGCATTTCTTCGGGCTTCGCTTTGCCAGGCGTAGCAGGCTTGCCCGCCTTGGTAGTGATATAGACTTCATAGCCATCAGCTTTTAGCTTCTTGGCCAAGTTATCAGCGTTAGATTTAACGGCAAAAGCCCCGGTCTGGACTCGATACAGCAGCCCGCTTTTGACCATATACGCATCGTAGCCGTCGGCTTTTAGCCGATGAAACATGCTGTCGGCATTGGCCTTGACCGCGAAGGCTCCTACCTGGACGCGGAAGAGCTTGTCCCCATCCTCACCCGGCGCAACATACCTAACATCAAGGATGCCACAGATCACTTCTGCCTGAGCTTCTGCGAGAGCTTGGAGATTGCTTTCCTGCTTCAGCCACGCCTCATCTTGCCTGTTGTCATGGAACCCGGACTCAGCGATAAAAACATGCTTGCATCCCACAGCTACAGCATTCCTAATCACGCCATACCAATCAAGATTCGGCTGGCTGTCAGAATACCGGCGGGTTTTGGGGCCCCGGTCATTATTATCCATGAGTTTGGCAGCTGTTGCAGACAAAGCGGCTGCATGCTTCCTGTCACCTGGACGTTGCAGAGAATAGAACACTTCGCAGCCCCGAACGCTGCCGTTGAAGGCGTTCGAGTGTTCGCTGATGAAGAGATCGTAACCCCTGGCGGCTTTCCCGCGGTTGGCCACAGTCGGGTTTTCGTTCTCTTTACGAGTCAAACCAACCTTAACACCAGAACGCTCCAAGGCGGCTTTAAGGTGATTGCTCAGCGCCCACATACCTTGGTACTCGTAGTATCCGGTAGGGCCCCGGTTTGCGCTTCCGGGACCGTGTCCGGGGTCAATCATTACCTTTGCCACTGTTATCCTCTCCTTTATCTTTGTTTTGGCCGTCCTTAGCATTGGCCTTCAGATTGCCGTCCGGTTTGGGTTTTACCGGCACTTGCCTCCGGGGCTTTGGCTCCTCGGGGATAGGCTTATCCTGATCCGGCTGATCCTGCTTTTTTTCGATTTCGTGGGAGTTTGGTTCAATAGGCACTTGTCTCCGAGAATCAGGTTTGCCGTTGGACTTAGGCTTATCCTGATCCGGCTGCTCCTTTTTCTGCGCCTGCAGTTGACTGAGCGCCCTGGCGTGCTTCCTGTCCTCAGAAACCTGCCGGGCACTATCTTGCAGACGTAGCCCGGTGTGCATCAGTACTTCTGCCTGCACTGCCGGGTCAACATCCTTAAACTCGTAACACAATGCGCCCAAGCGTTTACGAAACACATCAATAGCTTCATAAGGGTCAACCCAGCGGGACTCTTGATTCGCCTCGTCAGGCTTCGGTTTTGGTTCTGCTTTAGCCATGTTATCCCTCCTCGATAATGACAGTGTTGTTTTCGGTCCGGACCACAAAGTTACGCGGCAATTCCTGGCCGTGGTCGTTTATAAATTCTTGCTCGGCCTCGGATATATCCGCATCCAGTTCGGCCAATCGCTCCTGGGTTTGCTCTCGGATTTTTCGGAGCTCCTGGATTCTTAGTGCTGCTTCTAACATTTTATTCCCTCCTTATCCGGCTGCCTGCATCCGAGTGATGATTCCGCCGCGAACATCCACCGTCCAATAGCCACCTTGCAGGTTGCGTAAAAATACAGCCGATGTGTTTGTTACCCCTTGATAACTCCCATACCTAAACCCGCCGTCGGCCTGAACATATGAGTTAAACAGCCCTGCGCCTCGTCCTCGAATCATGCTGTTCGCGTCGATTGAATAGCCTGGATAAGCACTTCGTCCGAGTCCAATTCCACTATTAAACTCAACGGACCTATCCGGATGATGAATCTCCGTCCATCCCCCCGATGAATACATACGTATTTGACCCGGGTTGTTGGGGTCGTCTCCATGGTAAAGATACATATATGAACCGCCACTCCCCCACTCGGATGCGTGTAGCATCACATAACGCCTACCGGTTGTCCGGACGACCCGTAGGGATGCGGCCATGTCCGTCTCATTCCAATAAGGCAGTATTATGCTCCGGTTGCTGTTCAGCTCCATGTCTCCGACCGCTAGGTCTCCGGCAAATTGCACATCTCCGCTGCCTGGCCAAAACCGAATAGTGGGGGATGCTGTTCCCTCTCTCATAAAGATATAGTCCGACCTGTCCAGTCGCATATTCAGGGAACCTTCTCCGTTAAGGTAGCCGATGTTGTCGATACTATTCCCAGACATATCCAGTCGTCCGCGGATTTCTACGTTTTGGTTGTCTAAAACTCTTAGTGCGACCGACCCGCCACCATAAAGGATAGTCTGTCCTGGGTTAGTTGTGTCGTCCGGACCATAGATATTGACTCCTCCGCTGTCCGGACTTACGCCGGAACCAGCGTTCCCTTTTAACATCAAGACTTGGCGGTTGGCTGTATTGAGTGTCCGGATTTCTGCTCGTTCGGCTGAACCAAAGTAGGGGAACCGTATAGCTCCTCGCTCCCACATCAGTAGGCCCGAGGGGTTGAACTCCGTGACAGCCACCCCTTCCCCGTCATACATGGTTAAAAACGGGAGGTCTCCATCATCGCCCATGTGAAGATGCGCGCCCTGGGTGTCGCCAGCCCAAAGCTGGTCAAACATCCCATTCATCCCGGCAATTGTTAGCCCATAAATAACCGGACTGTAAATTTCCCGCCCATTGATAAACGAACCGCCAGGCAAGTCGCCATCAGCCAGAGAATTCAATAAAGCCTGGGCACTGCTGAACGCTGCTCCAGCTTCTTGCTCAGCGAAGTCCTTTGCAGACTGTTCCGCGTTAGCTATCTGCCCAGTAATATATGGACCGGCGCTTCCTACTTGAATCCAGTCAGCATGAATACCTGTAACCGCCAGCGTTTTGGCAACCATCCCTCCGCCTACAGTCACACCATACTGCCAAGATGGATTCCCACCTTGCCAGCCTTGATCAGTCCAAGCGAAGCCATCTGCGGAATACTTCCAGATGTTCTGGCTGTTCTCCAGCTCTGCTACGTCATGGATATATTTGATAGCTGCGCCGCTCTCCTGGGGGACTATAGTCTCGTAATAGCCTAGAGAGTTAGCCATGAGTTGGTTGAGCTGCAGGGTTGTTTGTTCTACTGCAGACGCCTGGCGCTCCGCTTCCACATGAGCGACTGTCTGAAGAACACGCTTTTGGCTACTAGTGAAAGGGGCACCGGTAGCGTAGCCCCGAACTGTCTCTGTCTCGCCTTTGCCGTCTATTTGGCTGTTGCCATTGAGAGTATAGGTATGGTTCGTGATGACGCTGCTTAGTTCGTCGCCATCGGCATCAATGAGTTTGGTAATAACGTCGCCCGGCCAAAGATGCGGGTATCCCAACACTGAGAAAGAGTAGGGCCGGTATTTGAACCCGCCTATCTTGTTATACAGGGCCGATAGAATGGCTTCGTAGTTCTCTTGAAGCAACGGGTTATCCTCAATAACCAGCGCATAATCGTCGGTGCCGGCGACATAGTCAATATCTTCTTCATCACCCTCCGCCGGAGCCCGGTAAACTATACCGGTTATCTCAACATCCTCTTCGGCCAACTCATAATCGAACCGGTCTTCCGGCCCAATCTCCAGATCATCACTTTGGTTATCGCCATACCAGCTGAGCTGCAGACGGCCCAGGTGATCTATCCAGGCGTTACACCCAGCCAGCTCAGCCACCCAGCTGACAATATGGTGGTAGGTGAAGTCATCGCCCTCAGGCTTTTGAGTTACAACGTAATCATCATTGTCAAAGCTCTGGGTGTAGAGCGTGACATTGCACCGGGCGCAGGCGTCCACCAGGATCTGCTGCAAAGTGGCAGGGAAGGGCAGTGTGGAGTTGTATGGCCGGTTGAAGCGGGCCATATCATCCAGTGCCCTGATTTGCATTGTGGTCAGCTTCCCCGGGCGCTCATCTACCGTAAATATACCGGTCTGGAGAGGTTCCCCCCCGATGTCTAGGACAACAGTTAGCCTGGCGCCCTCCCAGCGGATGCTGTTCCATTGGCCGTCCTGGTTGTCCAGAGTAAACTTTAGCTCAGAGGTGTAGGCGCAACCTATCTCTAAGCTGTCACTACTTGTCCAGCCACGCTCAATGGATAGAGAGTTTTGAATCAGGTCTCCGGTCTCGATTATCACCTGGCTACCCTCGGTCGGGTCAACGGTGATTGTAACACCAAGCGCACCAACGTTTTCTAGATGCTCTCTTTGGCTACTGCTTAAGTTCTGCATGGTATCACCTTCTTTACGGGTTAGGGGGTAGCTTGAATGACACCGAAAACGATTTTCTCCCAGGCTGCTTCTTTGAGATTGTAAAGCGGGCTGTTCCTGTCTCCAACATAGAAATGACGGGTTTGCCAAAGGCCTGACCTTGCGTCCAGGTATTCTATGAGTAGGTATTCCGGGTAGAATGCCTGAAGAATCGCGGCAGCTTCAGCAGGCGAGACCATCACCCATTCAAGATCCAGCCTCGCAATGGAACCGATGCGTTTCTTAGCCTGTTTACCCGTCTCAGTCCGGCCAGCGTCCGGCGCCGACAAATCGGCTTCTGACCACTCGTATTTGTTTGGCTGTAGAAACTCAGTGACAGCAGGTCCAGTGGCGTTCCCACGGAAGTTAGCAGGGGTGATGCTACGAATCGGCTTATATTGCTCGCTCAAAGCTTACACCCCCACCATTACGGTCTTACCCGCCTTTATGTTGCGGCGTTTGGCTTCGTCCACGATAAACTCAAACAGCTTCTTGCCATCTACGTACAACGGGAAAATCCAAGTGCCGCCGCCATCTTCTGCACCGCCGCCGCCGGAGGCCTTGGCTTCGTCAATCTTCTGAGCTAAGATTTCTGCCCAGCCGGAATCGCGTTCAAGCGGGATTACAACTTCTTCCTGGTTGGTCTCGCCGATTGCAGCGATAGTCGGCCCTGTAACATGGGCGCCGTCAGCCAGGGCAGGTATTTTTGGGATGTTTAGTGAGAGGGTAGGTATTTTTACTCCCGGAATCTTGTTCAGCCCCTTAATCAGGACATTAAACGGAGCGAGCACGCCCTTCATAAGCAAGTTAAGACCACCGGTAACAATGTTGATCAAGCCCGTGAAGGCGTTTACGATTCCTTTCAGGACATTGACTAAAACCTTACCAAAGCCAATAAAAAAGTTTCTGAAGCCTTCAGATTTGTTCCATAAAACAATAAACCCGGCAACTAGAAGCGCAATCGCGGCGACAACTAGTCCTATGGGGTTTGCGCTAAGCGCTGCATTCCAAAGCCATTGCGCGGCTGTAAGGATTTTGATGGTTGCGTACGCGCTCAGCAGTATGGCAACCAATGAGCCTACAACTACCACGTTATCTGACATCCAACCTCCGATGACGGACAGCACAATGGCCAAATCATTAAGCACTTCGAGTATTACTCCGCCAGTCCAAGAAGCAATAGGTCCAAGAAAATTTTTTAGGAACCATGCCCCACCAATCATGAAACCTTCAACCAGCGGACTTAGAAAATCCAAAGCTCCTGCCAGTAAGTTTAAAAAAACAGGCGCAGCGTTATTGATAGTCCATGCGCCAAAAGGCACCAGGACATTATCAAAAAGCCACAGGGCGCCGGCACCGATGTTTTCACCCAAAGGGGTGAGAGAGGTTTTTAGGTTTGCCCAGGATTCCTTGATGTTCGTGAAATCAAAAAGCCCCGTAAAGTATTTGAGGGACTTCTCAAGCTTGCCGGTATTTACCTCCGGAGCGTCCATCTCAGGCAGTTCAGGCATGGGGATGGAGTCAAAGGGAGAGGGGCCAAACAAGCCCGCTCCGGCAGACACTGCACCAGCACCTGTGTCGGGCGTGCCGACAATGTTCAGTTCATCGAAACCTGCCAGCCCTTTCAGGGCTTTCTGCTGTTTCTCCATCGCCTTGGTTGTATCATCTATTGCATCCCCTAAGGCCACCTGGCCCGATGCAGCATTCGCAGTGGCTGGTACTATATTACCGGCCAAATCCAAACCTAAAAGGTTAGCCAAGGCCCTAAAGGCAGCGGTCGCAGCATGCACAATACGTCCTAAGGCGTTTATCACAGGCTGCAGCCCTGCGGTTACCAACATGCCCGCGTAGCTGGTCATGTCTCTAAACGCTTGCCCAAGTCTCGGCAAGCTCATGCCGGCAATATGGGTCACGCTGTCTCCGTACTGACTCTGGGCCTGTTCTAAGATTGCAAGCGTCCGGATCTGCTGTTGCTGCTGATACGTTAGTTGGTTCCAGCTCTTATCGCCGGCAATCTTTCTAAAGGCATTCGTTGTCTGGAGCATCGCCACATTTGCATAGATTCCGAGAGATTCAATGGCCTGGGTATTACCAAGGATCCCTGAACGAATACGTTCCCCGACATCTTCCATGGTGCGTCCTGTCTTGGATGCCACAACTGCAGTTGCCTCCATCATGGCGATAGTCACCTTGGCATTTTCGTTTGTATCCCGGGTCATGGATTTGAACAGGTTACCATAGGTCATGGCATATTCATAAGCCGTTGATTCGGCCATACCAAAGGAGCGAGATGTGTTGCTGGCCCAGTGTTCCACATACTTGACAGAGTCCAGGAACAGCTCATTGGTGCGCTGCACAGCGTTTCTCATGCCCCGATAGGTGTTCATGAGCGAGACAAGGCCGGCGACACCAACGGAAATACCGGCCAAGCCTGCAGCTGTTTTCACTAGTCGGGAAAGACCACCATTCAGACGGGAGATGCCACCTTGTGCCTGTTTTAATCCGCGGTTGAGTTGTGTAGTATCCGCGGAGAATTTTACGCTGACATCTTTAAGTGCCACCGTGCCGCCTCCTTTCAGCAGCCTTCGCGGCCGCCTCAAATTTTTCTTTGCTAACCTTAGGCGCTTTCACTGACTCTTTGTCCTTAAGGTAGTTATTAAGCTTGCGGAGCTTTCCATTAAAGGCCGCGCCCGCGAAGGCGCCGGTCTGCCATGCAGTGGCAACCCGTTCCCGTTCTGCAGCATTTTGTTTTCGATTGTAAGCCTTTATGCAGTGGTTGAATTCCCACAATTCAAGCTCCCATAATTCTGCAGGCATGATGCCAATAAAGAAAGCATCCTCTACCAGCTGGGTCCAGTTTATTCCTCGTCCAGCTCCACAATCGGGAGCCCCAGCAGCTCCCTGAGCTCGTTTTTTTTCGCATCGGGGATCTCGGTTTTTTGTATTTGGCGTTCCATTTCCTCAGGTGTGCCGCTGAACATGAGGTGAGCAATGAGTTCGCCAACTGCCATTTGCAGTCTGGCAACTCCCCACACTTCTTCTAGATCCCTACAGAAATCGCGGTAGCCATCTTTATCGCCAGGATACTTGCCCGCAGCTACTGCCAAGAGCTTCATAAGCTCCTCAGTTGTGGCTGTGTCCAGGTTGCTAAACATTTGGTTCAGGGACAGGTTGAATACCCGTTCAATCTTTTTAGCAATACCAAGGTTGGTTTTTAGTTCGTGGCTGTTGTCGCCAATTGCAATAATCATCTTCTAAACCTCCACAGGCAGAGTAAGTTCTGCGTCACCAGTGCCGGTTAAACTGATAGAAATATCTGCCTTACCATCAGCGTCATCACTGATACTTAACGATTCAATGTAGGCTGTTCCTGATAAGAACAACTCCGACGTAATATAAAAATACGCCTCCACGGGTGTGCCGTTGTTATATGCGTCAAGCAGCTTCTTTTGGCCGCTGTCATCGGCAAAATCAGCACTGCCGTCAGCAGAGGCAGACCATGATTTTAGGCCAGGTTTATTCTCCGCAGACGTTTGACCAAAATGTCTGGCCTCGACCATGGTTTTGGTCAGCTCCACACTCCAAGTGCTCATGCTAGCGATATCCTCGATATCGCCAGTGCCTTCTTTTATGGCAACTTTGCCTGTAACTCCTGTATACCATGCCATTGCTAGTACCTCCTAACAGTAAAGTTCACCGTATATTCACGGCGTTTTTTCTCGTCCTGACCGATGTCCAGAATAGGGGTGCTCTGGGTTGAGCTTATGACATCATCTGAATATCGGCCTAGAATAGCAGCAACCGCCTCTGCCTTGGCATAAGCGGATGCAGAATCGATGTCGCGGCACCTGGCCTGGACACCATGAGTTATATGCATACCGCCGAAGTAATGTACCGGCGGCGTTGGTTCATACTCAAACAGGGCTATGCACCCATCCGGGGCATCTGGCAAGACACCCAAGACAACATCCGGCATTCCGAGCACCGCGAAAACATGATCTAAAATGTTCATCGCAGTATATCCGTCACAATCCGCTGTACGCGCCTGATGTAGCGGGGCAGACGCTGCTCAAACGGCTGTTCCAGGTATTTAGCTTGCCCGCCCGCAACCATGTTGATCGTTCTGCCGGCATTTTTGCCGGTCATGATTTTGTGGCCGTCTGTGCGATCATGGCGAAGAGTTAAATCTTCATGCTGGCGTAAAGCATAGGGGAGGGAGTAGCTAACCTCTCCCTGAATGTGTAAGCCTGGACTAGGGTAGCCGCCAGCCGGCTGTTGGTCTTTAAAAACAGTAGCTCTCTGCACCTGCCCATGGCAATTGTTCCGCAAATCCCCGGATTCGATAGGGGCCGCCTTGGCGCTGGCCGCGGATAAATCTAGAATACACTCTGTAACAGCCTTAGCCGTTTCATGAGGGCTACGGGCCAGAGCTTTTTTTATCTGCCTGTCCAACTCTTTGCTATGCATCTCCACCTTGATAAATCCCGGTTTAGCCATCAGACCACCGCCTTAAAGCCCATGATTCTGCCGCCCAACATCGCCCATTCCTCCACCAGCTGAACCAGACGCCCGTCTAAGAGATCCCCCGGGACAACAGCATCCCGGACATAATAAACATAGTCAGCTTTAATAACCTGCTTGTCCGGAGTGCGGATCTCCTGGGTTTTTACTTGGCACCGGCAGGAGATACTAACAGGGGGGCCGTATACCGGTTCCCCCCGGTTATTCGTGTCAGTTTGAGGCTTATGGATTGCCGTAGCTGTTAAATAGCCGGTCAGCATGTAGCATACCCCCCGGACAAGTAGGAAGAGAGTAGAGCCTTTGTCTTAGGGCAGAGGAGGGCAGATTTGCGGGCACCTGTGCTTTCGTAGCTTTCGGATAGATCGCCCAGGCTAAAGCCAGTAACGCCCTGATCCTGCAGCTCTTGCCGCTTCGAGGTCTCCGCCTGCGTATCATCATCACTCATCCAGAGGGCCAGTTCAATCTGAGCTGCCAGGACTTTCTTAGGCGGCTCCAGTAGCTGCCCATATTGAAAGGGGAGACGAGGGAAGGCCAGCTCCTGGTCTCGTATAGCCTTCCGTCCCTGAAAAGGTAGCTGCTCCATTTCAGCGCATGCATTTAGGAGCAAGACTTCCTTATCCGCCTCATCTAAGGCAACCCATCGTTGCCGGTCTTTGCTATTACTCCGGTAATGGCCGGTGACATACTCGTCTGCCTGAGCTACAGTAACATAACTATTCTTCCCCTGCTCCAACGTCATTGGGTTTTTCCTCCTTCACAGGCTCAGACTTCTTTTCATCTGAAGCCTTCTTGCCGGCCCGCTTTCTGTACGGCTCCCAGGCTGTCGAGCGTTTAAAGGTTTCTGCCGCTATTGGGTCAACGGGGTTCACAATGGTTCCGGTGTGCTTATGCTGGTATTTCATTAGCCCTCGCCGCCTCCCTCAGCTACGATCTTGAAGAGTAGGTCAGGAGTGAGCGCCTTCACACCGTAGTTGTAGAACAACTGGACAGCGTAGTCGTTAGACAGCTGGATTTTCTCGGGGTCAGTGTACGGATAGGTGACCACGGGCAGCGCAACGGCGCCCCGGGCCATGGCAATGGCTTGCACATCCGCGGGCAGGTAGATGCTGCTGTAGACCCTGACGCCGTGGAACATGGCAAACTCTTCGGCAGCCGTATCCACATTAGATGCGGGTAGGCTGTCCAGGGAAGTCCGCAATTCTCCGTAGAAGGCGGGGGAGGCAATGATGCTGATTAGGTTACGCGGAACGCCAGTAACGTAATCATTTTTGACAGTTTCAAGCGTCTGAATCAACGCCTCAACCCTGGCCGCAATTGTGCTGCCGGCCGGCTCAGCGGCGGTTGCAGCAGCAGCGGCGGCGGTGAAGAATGCAGTTTCCAAATCAGTGGTCGTGGTGTCGATGTGATTAGCTGCCCTGCGGGCCATAATAGAGGTGACGCCGAAGGTATCCAGGTCAAACTTTGCAACCTCTTCAACGATCTCTTTTTTCTGGTCCAGGTTTACAGTGACGGGCGGCGCAGTGATTGCATCGCCTTTGCCGGCAGTCCGCGCAGTACCGTAGTTTTTCGCCTGTGCGTTGACGAATCTGCGGAACTCCACAGAGCCGGTTGCAGGGTTACCGCGATACAAATCGCTTTTAAGGAACCCAGACAGAGTCTCCTTACGGACTCCGTCAATGACTATGCCGTAGATTTCGGCCAGATCAGCCTTTGTATCTACAGCTTGCAGCAGGGAAATAGCCTTGGTTCTTGCCAATTAAATCATCTCCTAAAATGAAATTACTCCCTTCGGGAGCGGGTTTGAAGTTGTTTGCTCACCAGGTGCAGGGTTTCCCCCGGCGCCCGGGACATCTGTCTTAGGCTCAACGAAAGCCCATTTTTCCTTTTCCTTCAGTTCTTTCAGCTGGTCATCCACTCCTATCAGGTTCTCACCATCCAGACTGATTTTGGATTGATCCAGCAGCGCCTTGACAGCCTTGGTGTTGATGGCACCCTCTTTCAATAACCGGTTCTCCAGCTGATAGTCAAGCTGAGCGGCTTTCAACTTAGCGTCAAAATCTGCTTGAGCGTCTGTATTGGCCTTTTGAAGCTTTGCGATTTCAGCCTTTAGGTTTTCATTATCGCCAGCAGACTTTTTCAGGGTTTCCAACTGGGTGTCACGATCCTTAAGTTGGCCCTCAAGATTCTTTTTGGCGGTTTCAAGAGATGTAAACTTCTCTTTGCCAATATAGTCGCCACTGGCCAAGTTGGCGAGTTTTACTTTGTCATTGCCTTTAAGCTTTTCGGTAACCTTGTTATACAGCTCTTCGCCAAGATGTTCTTTTAAGAAATCCATGATGCTCCTTTCCTGTCCCGTAGATTTAGTTTAATCGCCGGTCTACTCCGGCCGCGGGACCTTGCATTTTAAGCCCGGCAAGGTAGGGCAATTTAGGTAACAAAAATAAGCCTTTTACCGTCATGCTTAGGACGATTATTCAGATTCAAAGGTTACGTTAATTTCCTCGAACAGCTCCTGTCGCACCTCCTTGGGAATCTTATCGTTGGTAAGCACTTTGCCCAACAGCTCCAAAAGCCGTTGGAAATGCCAAGTGTCTTTCATGGATACATTGACACTCAATCCCCGTAATCCTTGTTTATCCTCCACATCTTCACCTCCTGGCATAAAAATAGCGCTTAGCGAAAGCTCACTTAGCGCCTAATCATCAGGTTGTTTGTGTTTTTGCTCCAACTCTGCGTCGTAGTCTTCTATTCTCTTTATGAAACCATCAAAAGTTTCTCCTGGACGGGGCCCCTCATCCGCCAAGTCGTTGATAAAGTGAGGTTTTTTGTTTGTCATGGCAATTCCCTCCTATAACGCCAACCAAAATGATTGCATAACTCCTCAATGATTTTATGCGATCGCTCCTTCCAGGGAGTAACCCCGCTATGCTTAGGACCTATTGAGGCATACTGATAATTTACCTCACGGTAGCGTACCCGTCGACCGCTGCCCACTGCAGCACTATATATTGTGCCATCATGAGCCTGCACTCCCATAAATTTTATTGATGGAAAGACATTGAGAACCTCTAGGTCACTACCAGAAAAACTAGAGCTACCTGGATGGTTATGCACAAATATTATACTATTTTTCGGAGAATTCTGCAATGCGTCCACATCAATGGCAGCACTATTCGACGTCCCGCCTATAGCAAATAGGTTATCCCCGGTTTTGATATTAATCGCGATTGCTTTTTCATTTCCTGTGCCTAAACCATGCTTGAGTGCTTCCTCATGTGCACGCATCAGATAGTGGATTTCAAGCATATCGGCATCTGGGTATATTTTAGCCAGGCTGTCTTTAGATATTACAATGCCATTAAGTTCAACACGATCATATTTTGGGTTGGCCGCTCTATATGTTTTTTCAAGGCGCTCCCAGTTTGCACCTGCTGTGTTTTTCATTCGCCGAAACGCAACATAACCCTTCGGGGCATGGTCACCTAGACGAGCTTTATACCGCTCATATTGATATAGGTCTTGCCTGGCCTGGCGATGCTGCGCCTGCTGGTTTTTATAGAGCTCCACCTCCTGGCGGCTCCGGGTATCCTTCATTGGTTGGTTACTCTTGACGGTAGCCGCCTCAAGCTCTTCTGGTGTTTGCAGGCTCTCAATGAACGGCACGATGACATGCCGGCAATTAGGGTGAACATTGTGGTAGCCACTACTAAAAGCAACGGAAAGGGGAGGGAAGCGAGGGTCATCGCCGCTAATACTATATACCCTCCCTTGAAGAGGGGCACAGATTTCACAGGTGGGGTAATGGGTGGACATCTCAACCAGATCGTAGCCATTTTCTATAAGCTGGTTCTCTCGAGCGATGTTCCCGGCTTCACGGGTTGTAGACCGAGCGACCATGTTAGCGTAAACATCCAGAGGCACCTGATAAGCCCCCGGCCCCTGACCATACTGGACTGTCATAAAGCCTTCGGCCTGCAGTTTCTCAATCAGCCGGTTCTTCATGTCTATGGTGGTAGCGCCGGCCGCAACCTTTTCGCCACTGGTCAGTAGCCCGGACGCCCGTAGGGCCTCATCTCGAGCAGTATCAACATAACGCATTACCTGGCGCCCAACTTGAGCAAGTCCCTGGTCGACGTGATATTGCATTTCCCTGGCGATGCCGTAGACTGCATCAGTGTGAATATCGGCCCACATTTCTGGCCTGTTCATCAGGAGATTGTTTCGAGTAAAATAGCTATAGATATCTTTAAGGCCTTGCTCGTACTCCCGGGGGATGCCGGTATCTACAAACTTAGAAGACGCCCGCTTTAGAAGCTCTAACTCCCGGTTAAGGTGCTGCAAGACAGTGTTGGAATAGGTCTTGGTACCTACACCAGGATAGTTGACTATGGTATCGAAAAGCCGGTCCCTGGCCGTTAGATAAAGTTTAGCCAGGTTATCCAGCTCTTTTTGTGTCAGCCTATTCATCGCCTGCCCCGGGGCCATCCCCGGACGTCCCTGCGTTTTGATCAACAACGCCAAGGGGGAACGGACTGGAGGCCGCCTGTTCTTGGCGCATTTGCTCCAGTTCTGCCTCAACCTCTTCATCGGTAAGGCCACGACGCTTGAGGGCGCTATACTGGCTCATTATTGCTTTGCCGCCAGTTGCGGTAGTCAGGGTGTTGACTTCTTCCACCTCATCATCAGGCAGACCATCATTCCAAGTTATACTCAGTGTATCGTAGTCCACTGAGATGCCGTTAACTTTGGCCAGGAGGGCAACAACCTGCTTTACTGCTGCCGCATTTATAGCCGTCAGCCGGGCAGCCTTAATTCTAGGCGATACCATCCGCAACTTAAGGGCAGTACCGCTTGAAGCCTCACCCCCGCCACCACCCTCAGCAAAAGCCTGGCCCATCTCGGTTAGGGTATAAAGCTGCTGAAATAGCAAGTCAAGCTCTTTAAAATTCGCCTCTAAGTTACCGTCCCAGGTAATATAAGAGACGTCTGGATCATCTGTCTTGTTGCGCTGAAAATAGTTGCCGAGGTTCAGAAAATACATGCCTGTGCGCTCATCATACTCTAAAGCGGATGAGGGTCCGGACATAGACGGTTCAGAGTGCTTGTCCAGGATCGTATCTGCGCAATGAAGCCGCCACATAATTTTGGCGACAATACTGTTAATGATCGCGTAATCATCAATGCCATATATGTCTCCGCTGTGGGTGACATTGGTCAGCACCTGGACGGCGAAGTCATCAAGGTTCGTCCGTTCTACCTTCTGGCTTTTAAGTTTCCCGATTTCACCGTTATCCGCCCTGTAACCATAGATCCGCTGCTCTATCTTTCCTTTCTCGTGGACCTCAACGTAAAGCTCTGTCATGTTACCATCTTTGTCTGGAGTAATCGGATAGGCAATGACATGCTGAATTATAGTTTTGAGGTCACTTGGGTCTACGATAGGAAACCAGTAAAGAGGAGAGACTTGGGTTAGCCGCTTACCAATCAACTTGAATACTCCGTTACCGTAGCGGCTGACATCTATAAAGCCTTCATACAGCCTTGTATGCCACTGCAGCTGGTCAAGCAATCTCTCCAGCTTGTCAGTATCATCCTCGGTCTCCAGGGTAGGCGGTTCGCCACAAATAAAATCAGCAGTCTTCTTGCTTAAGAGTTGCTGATAGTTTATGACAGTTTCTGCCTGGTGGTCGTTTTTCTTGTGTCTTCGGGCCAGTTCCCGAAACACATCTTCCCAGACCTTAGGATGTTGAGACAAAAAAAGCTGCTCATGCAGCCGATAACGTTCTATGCGCTTCTTTTCGCTGGGTGGGGGATATGTTGCCCCCTCGTTCAACCAATTCAAGTTAGTAAGCATAATAATCCCCCTAATGTTTGACATTAACCCACTGGCCGCCAGGCCGGCGTACCAGCTCCAGCCCATAGCGCATGGCGTCTATGTTGTGGTCAAAGGTATCTATAGGCTTATTGATGTATTCGCCTGTCTTTTTGTCTTTCTGCCAAGTATAGTTCTCCAACTCCTCAATTAAACCGGTGCAACGTTCGTCAACAATAAGTTCATGCCGCAAAATGAAATCTATGCCGTGCATGACGCTGTCTTTACCCTTGGCTGCTGGCCGCAATCGCCAAAGGCCCATACTCCTGAGCTCATCAACACTCTTTGGCTCTGCGCTATCGGCAACAATAGTCTCTTTAGCAAGACCAAGGTCACATATCGTCTGGTATATTTGCTCATTTGTCATACCCTTGCGACTGTAATCCCCAGTCACGAAGATTTTGTTCCCAGAAGCGTCATAACGGCCCCAGGTTAGCGCGGTAGGGTCATTGGTATACCCAAAGTCCAGGCCTGTCCACAACGGCAAATTAGCGACTTCTGAGGGACTTATTAGGCGCTTTGTGAATACCGGGAACACGAGTTTATCCAGCGTTGCAAACTCACCTAAAGCATAAATGCGGTAGTAAGCCGGAGAGGTGTTTTTTAGGTGTTCCAGCTCCTGAACGTAAGCGGGGGGGAGGTGAAGGTTATCATGGTAGGCGCTATGCGCTATTACTGTGTCAGGCTGCTCCTGCTCAAAGAAGTATTTAAAAACCCAGTTAGCTTTGCTGACCGGGTTAAACATCAGGTGAATTTGGTTGTGCGGCCGCTTGGAGCGAAGCCGTAGGTTCAACTGGGTGAAGTCATCCTGGGTGAGCTCCGTTGCTTCCTCAATGACAATATCGTCAACCCCGGTAATGGACTTGATTTTCTCCCTATCATCTAGGCCCTTAAAAATGAACTGGCTGCCATTTACCAGGGTAATGGTCATGTCTGTCTTGTTTACCGCCCGGACTACAGGCCGAATATTGCTCAGCTGGTCCAGAAACAGCGTCCAGATGCTTTCCCGAATAGTAGTGCCAACTTTTCGGACCACCAGGATACGGCGCCTAAGTCGGCATGCCTTGAGAATCGTCTTCTGGGTGACAAAGTGGGACTTCCCGCTGCCGGCACCTCCATATTCGACGTTGATTCTGTGGCTGTAGTCAAAAAGTCTGGAGCGGAAAGAGGGGTTGATCGCTCGATCTATCCCGGTAAGTTTAATCGCCATCAGGATCCCCACCAAAGTCGAGAACTATATCAGTGGTGATATCCAGTTTATCATTAAACATACCTAGGTGACGGCCAAGAAGCTCCAGAGCTTTCAGCTTATCAGCTATTTTAACCTCAATGCCGTTGGCGCCTTCCTTAATCGCAATGATAGCAGCTCGCATATCTGCAGGGATATCACGGGTGGATTTGATTTTTACCCGGTGACCATCTACCTCCGCATAGTTGATTATATCGCTAAAGGCCATTCTCGCGATTTCGTTAATTACTTTGTCCTGAGATATTTCAATTCGCTTCTCGCGGGCCTTCATGCGCTGCCGAAGGTATTCCTGCACATGTGGTTTCTTCAGGAGCCTGGTGGCGTTCACAGCGGCGGTGGCCTCGTTTTTGACGCTTGTATATACTTGCATGTATGCCCTGGTCTGATGCATCTCTGGATCAGCCAGGAGGGCGTCAACAAACTGTTTCTGTTTTTCTGAAATTCGGGCCATGATCACCACCTCACTTTGGGAAAAAGAAAAAGAGCCTTATGGCTCATAAACCTCGTGGACGCCTAAAAGTGCCGGAGTTTTTGGCCTGCAGTTGGTCAATTAATCGAGCGAATTCGGGCCCCTCTAGTTGTTTAAGGATTCTTTTGTTGTTCAGTTCAATAGCTTCTGCAATCAATTCAGGTGTTAGTTCCGCCTGCCTTAACACGGCTAAAAGTTCTGATTTGGGCAGTCCAATGTTCAGCAAGTAAATCTCCCCCTTTAATATTTATTTCGACATGTGAGGAGGGAACACCTGCTATTTACAGAACATTAATGCAAAAGGGGGTGAGAGGCCATGAACTGGATTCCAGTAAGCTCTTCTAACTTAGCTGCTGTGGCTTATGACGTTTCAACTCAGACCTTATATATACATTTCCACAGTAGCGGAACGTATGCTTACTACGATGTACCGCAGAGTGTCTACCATGGATTGATGAATGCAGCATCACACGGCGAATATCATGCCGCATTCATCAAAAATAGTTACCGATACCGCAAACTCTAATCTTGGTTGATTAAAATAACGGCTGGCCCCTGGAAGATTTGCTCAGAGGTTTCAGTCGTTATTTTAGCTTCTTGGTATGGTTCTAAGGTGATAGCTTGGACTCCAAGGCGGTTGATAAGCTCATTTGTTAACTCCTTCGTGCTCACTTGTTTTAACATGGATATCCCCCTTTCGCCGTATACTTTATATTATCCTGTAGTAAGGTTTATATTATCTGCAGCCCCGCCATGGTACGCATTGCTAGGAGGCGCGGCGGGGCCTGATCATCAACGGGCAATAGAAAACGCCCAGCGTCGACGCCAGGCGTCTCTATGCCATATAACAAGGAGGAGGAGGCGGATAGCTGGCCAACTATCCACGCTATCATAATAACACATCAAAAGCGGACATTTTCGGACATCTTTTTCTCAGCCCAGCGATAGAGTCGTCGGGCATGGCGTTCAGAGTAATTCACTCGCCTGCTGATCTGCCGCCAAGGCAAGGCTTCTACTAACCGCATATGTACAATTGCCCTCTGCTTGGGTGGCAAGTTCTCGAGAATCGGTTCCACCCGGCGCAGCTTTTCCTCCAGAGATATTATTCGAGTCCGAAGCTCCCGCTCCAGCTCATCTAGCTTTGCCATCTTGGCCGCAAGTTTGTCGTGTTCTATCCAGCTGGCGCCAGGGCGAGTGGAGGGGAGGGGGGTCATACGTTCCATCGCACTGCGTAGCCTGGCAATCCGCTCCTGGAGGTTGTGAATTTTGATAGTGTCTACCCGGACGCTTTCTAGCAGGTGAAACATGATTACCCCTCCCAGTGTCAAATTCGCAAACGCCTGCGATTTTTGCTTACGGTCGCTCCCAATGGCTCTGCGCATCCAATGGAATCCACCGACCTTCACATTCGGGACATTGCCAGGACACTTGTTCAGGAGTCCAGGCTAAAATAACGTTGCAGAAGGGACATTCCGGGGTTTTCATTACCGAGGCTCCTGAATTTTTAGTTCGGTTACCGGCTGTCGAAGACCGAAGGTGGCATTGACGTAGTCAATAATATAGGCCACGGCGTCACGGTGATGGATTACTTTCCGGGGCTGTTCATCTTCAAGCATACGACGTAAATTCCAGTACAGCTGAGAAGACATTTGATAGATCATCGCCACAACTCAATCCCTTGGGTAACCAGTAGCCAGGCATACAAAGAAGTCAAGGCGATAGCGATAATCACAGACCATGCCGCCTGAGTTTTCAGTTTATTAGCCATTGTTAGCCTCCTGACAGGTTTTGCACTTTACGTAAAGGTGACAGTTTCGGCTATCTTCACATCCATTGCACGCAGGCTCAAGTGCCTCTGGCTCATTCGGAAATAGGGTGCATATAGGTTTTCCGTTTTTCAAATGGGCCATAAATTGGCAAGGCAGTCCGTTAGAAGTGAAAAAACAAAAGCGCCCCTCAGGTATAGAAACTTCAATTGCCCGCTTCATGTTTTCACCTCCCCGTAAGCCTGGATCACTCGTTTGACGTACCTGTGTTCGTCTGACCTATTCTCCTTAAGCCACTTCCGGGCACCACCACTCCCGCGATTGTAAGCAAGCAACCCTTTCTGGGTATCCCCACCGAATTCTGCAATACCTGTCCGCAGATAATAAGTGGCGAACTGTATGTTCATCTGCGCGTCTTGTAGTTGAGACGGCTCAAAGTCTGCATACCCCAAACGGCCCGCAATCCACCTGCCGGTACCAGGCATGACTTGCATCATGCCATATTCACCGCTACCACCCCTGACAACCGGCCGGCAATCGCTTTCAACTACCGCCACAGACAACAGCAGGTAGGGGTCTATGTCCGCAGCCACTGCCTGGGTAACGATTGCCCGGCTAATATCATCAGCCTGATCTGGACCCAAAGTGCTGTTAACCTCTCGGATGATATCCGCTATTTCGCTTATTAATCTTTGGAGCTCTTTGCGATCATAGGGCCCATATGCAACAACCTCTAAAGTTTCGGCAGCTTGAGTCAGCACGGATATTACAGCTGCTTGCTGCTCCTCATAGGCGGCTATTAGGCCACCCTGATCAGCTATAACTTGCTCCTGTGCATCAATGTGCTCTTGAAGCTCAACGGCATGGGCATAGAGCTTGTCCCCTTGTCGCTCAGCTTCAACCAGTGCCGATGCTAGAAAAACAACCACAAAACATACCAGGGTTACCCACAACCCGTTAAATAACTTTTCACGCATAATTCACCTCTCCAATCTATCGAGTCGGGCTTTGACTGCAGCTAACAACGCGTCTTGCCCGGCTGTTTTTGTGTCCAGTGCTAGCATCACCTGTTCATCCATAGTTCCCTCAGAAACCAGGTGATGGACTATAACGTTATGTTGCTGGCCCTGCCTATCCAACCTGGCATTGGCCTGTTGGTATAGTTCCAGGCTCCATGTTAGCCCAAACCAAATAATGGTGTGGCCTCCTGCCTGGAGGTTGAGGCCGTGGCCGGCAGAGGCTGGGTGGGCTAGTAGCAGCGGAATGTCACCAGCGTTCCAGGCATGTATTTCAGCTGCACTTTCCAGAGTCTTAGCCCCTGGGAAGCGCTGCTTTATTCTGTCTAAATCGTGCCGATAGTTATAAAACACTAGCACCGGTTTACCGTTAGCGGCTTCAATCAGATCGGCCAGGGCCTCCAATTTAACTTGGTGAATCTCCTGGACGCCGCCATGCTCATCATAAACAGCTCCGTTAGCCAACTGCAGCAGCTTGTTAGACAGGACTGCTGCAGTGTCGGCAACCACATCACCCTCAGCGAAGGGTAGCAGTAGTTTCCGCTCCAGCTGCTTGTACTGCTTGGCCGCTTTTTCCGACAGGTTGACCGGAACGACGTTGGTAATCCGCTCGGGCAACTCCAGCCAGTCTGCGGCCTTCATGCTGATACAGATATCAGCAATCTTGGCATGTATGGCCTCCTCAGCTCCAGCCTTTGGCTCCCAGTTGTAGATTATTCGTCTGGATCTATCCCCGCGTCCCGGTTCGAAGTATCTGCTTCGGTAACCTGTAACTGTTTTGCCTAGGCGTTCCCCTTGATCCAGCAGATAGACCTGGGCCCAGAGATCTATGAGACCGTTGGGGGCTGGAGTGCCGGTCAGACCCACAATCCGGTTAACTAAAGGGCGCACCTTCCGCAGTGCCCGGAAGCGTCGGGCCTTGGGAGACTTAAAGCTGGAGAGCTCGTCCACAACCACCATGTCAAAAGGCCAGTCTTTGCCATAATGGTTTACAAGCCATTCAACATTTTCCCGGTTGATTAGATAAATGTCTGCTGGGACACCCAAGGCGGCCAAACGTTGTTTCTGGCTGCCAATAACTCTTGATAGTCTTAGGTGTCGAAGATGCTCCCACTTGGCTGCTTCACTAGTCCAAACTGTCTCCGCTACCCGCAGGGGCGCAATCACCAGCACGCGGGCGACTTCGAACCGGTCATACATCAACTCCTGCACAGCGGTAAGTGTGGCAACAGTCTTGTCAACCGAGGCCCATATCAAGCAGGAGGCCAACAGCCGGATGATCCAGAATCATCTGGATTGCATGCTGCTGGTATACCCGTGGTATGAACTTCACTTCGAAACCACCTCCTCGATGTGCCCAACACATAAATCAATAGCATCAATCGAATCTATGAAATACACCGGATAGCCCATGGCGATTAGCATATTGATACGCTTCCGCTGGAGCTCCCGCAACTTTTTACCCGGTGCTTTTAACTCTGCAAAAAAAGTCCTATTGCCCGGAATAAGAATAATCCGATCTGGCATGCCCGCCATGCCCGGGGAGGTAAATTTAAACGCCCGCCATCCTCGACGCTCAATCTCTCTCTTGAACCGCCGTTCCAGTTTTTGTTCGCTCATGATCGCACCTCGCTCTCCTTCGCATGACAGTCAGCGCCAGGGGGTAGACGGGGATGACGGGTTCCGGGCGTACACCTCCTATATATGTACTTGTACTATTGTACTTCTGTACTAGTACTTCTTATTTTTTCTTTATATAAGGAAAAAGAGAATACCCGTCTACTCCGTCTACAGCCCTGATACAACAGGCTTCTTCCCGTCACGCTACTCGTCTACGACTCGTCTACAGCCGTCTACTTTTTGCAATTTGGTTTGTCATCTTTGCACGTCTTCCGCGTCTACTCCGTCCACCCAAGAACTGGCAAGTGTCAAAAACCCGTCTACCTCGTCCACCCCGTCTACGTCTACCCGTCTACCTTTTGACACCCGTCTACCTTAGTCGTCTACCCTAATCCATGAAATCCTCTGGTGCTGCTAGCTTAATTCCCCTCCATCTTCGCGGGGTCCCTTTTCTGTATTCGATGATTTCCGGATGAATAGCTTGAAGCCGTGCGTTGAATTTTGCCTGGTTTAGCGGATGGTTGCCCCACTGGAAGCACATGTTGCGATAGGCGTCATACAGCGCTTGTTTCGCAGTCATCCCTTCTGGGTCCAGCTCACAACATTCATCCAGAAAGCGGGCCACTGTGTCGCTGGCCTTGCGGTACTCCGATAGCGTCTTGGCGATGGTCCCGGATTCCGAAAACCCATCCTGCTTTTGAAGGCGCTGCAGGCCCTCCAAGGCCCGCAGCAGAAATCCCGACAACGCCTCTGGAGTAAATAGGCTTTGACGCAACTTTCGATTGTTGAATTTAACTGAGAAGGGGATAAAGAGGAGTCGGCGGTGAAATCCTTCGGTGTTGTCCTTGCTGATTGGCGGTTCATTAGCACTGAAAACAAGCTTTGCCCGGTTCTTAAAACTAAAGGATCCTTTGTATTTTTCCTCGGCTCGGATTAAGTCTCCGGATACCAGTTCTTTAAACCGGCTGGAGTTTTCCAGGACTTTGTCCGGGATATCGGAATGCATGTTAGCCATCTTGCCAAAGAGGTCAGCCGAGGCGAATTTGTTCTCCGTCAGATCTTGAAAAGACACCTGTGCCACGTTATTGGTTCCTAGAAGTTGGGACAACACTTCGATGAAAGTCCCCTTACCATTGCCGCCCTCACCATAAAGAAGGAGAGCTTTTTCATATTTCATCTCTGGGGTGAGACAGTAGCCGGCCATTTCATAAAGCACTGGAATTGCATCGGCCGGCGCCACCAGCTCCAGGAAAGTATCCATAACGGTAGTGTCTGCGTTAAGATCGTAATTGACCGGGAGTTGGACTATGGTCTTGCAGTCGGGGGTATGGGGCAAGAGTTCCATGGTCTCTAAATGAAGCAAACCGTTCTGGACGTTGAGCAAATTGCCGGTGTTGGTTGCCTTCTCCAAAGGAATTACCTCAACCGTGTTTTTGACATAGGCAAGTGTTTCACGCACCCGGGTAATGGAAAATTCAGTCCCCAGAATTGCCGTGCATTTTTCCTGGAATAGTCGCTCGCCTTTGGTGTAGACTCCGTTAGCATAGATATACAAATCATCATTAAGCAGCATTGCATGATGTTGCTGGAGGAACCACTCTCCCAGGTAGGCAGCAACGAATTTCTTTTCCTGAAAAAAGGCTTTAACAATAGGAACGTTCTGCTGGTTATTGGTATTAAACTCGCCGGACATAATCTCCTGACGCCGAGCATGTTCTGTATCCTGAACCTGCGGGTCTGTCTCGGCTAAAGTTAGCATTGCTTTAAATGAGTCTAGTTTCGTAATTGGGGTATCGGGTTTGGCATCTTCATCCCGGGTGCCAAATTTGTGTATCCGAACCAGGTCAAAGGCGTTGACTAGCTGGCCGCTGACGGGATCGGTGCCATGGTGGCTATAGGCGAATTTGCCGCCATCGTAGACCACCAACCCCCCTGCAGTACTCCCAGGGATATAGGTATAACGGCCATCAGCAGCAGGAGCGTATATATCGGGCAAGAAAGTCGCTATAGCATCTGCGATATCGTAAGTAAGGCAGAAGGCGCCAATCCAACCGTCTTTTTCATAAGGATCGCCCTGCTTATCAGCAAGCTTTTTTCGGGAATTTTGGGCTCTGGATGATTCAGGCCAACGAGACTGATCTTGCCAATCCTCGTATCGAGCCAAGATTTCGTCTGGGTTAAGCCAGGACTCATCAAGATACTCAAAGATAAATTCTCCATCGGAGGCAGTGGAGGGCCAGTACATTAACCTGTGTGGTTGATAGGTTGTATCGTCAAAGAAATCTATCCCTAAATCGGCTGCAACGCGTCGGGCGATAGCTTGGTATTCATCGGGCGTTACAGGCCGCTGGAGGGGCAGTACAAGCCTTAGACGGGGTTTCTCTGGGCAGTGCTTATGAGTGCTATACATCGCGCACGCGCACCCTAGGAGGGTTTCTACAGAGGCCCATAAATCGCCCTGGGCATAATCCGCATCGAGGGTGAGTACCTGCCGATTAATAACGCTATCAGCTTTGCGACGTCCGTTTTTTAGTTGGCCCCCAACAAAGCCTCCGACGTCTTTGATGTCGTCCTGCTCTGGCTTGGACAGCTGCAAATATTCAGCATAAGTTTCTCCTGTCCGGGATGTCTGACTTAATCTGTCAACTAGTTTGGACCAGGAGATATCTTTATTCTTCCAGTGGGTTTCTTTCCGATTACGGCCGGTTGCTATCCTTAGTTGGTCGTCGTGCTGTATGAACACTGCAGCACCTCCTAGTCTTTACGGTAATAATCACTTTCGAAACCTTCTGCGGCCAGCGGTAATTCCGGCGCCCAGGGCAAAGGCTTGCTTAGTATCTGCGCAAGTTCCAGGACAGATCCAGTGCCAATGGGTGCTTCTACAACTAGCTCATCATGCACATGTAACACTATTTCATAACCTGCGGCATCGACTTTCATAAGTGCCTCAGCCAGGCAATCTCGGGCAATAGCCTGTACTATGTTTTCTGTTAACTTGCCTCCGTACGTTTGGAGCCGCCCCCAACCGCCTGTATCTTGGCCCTCATAGGTGAGACAAGGTTTATTGAACTTAGGGTCATTCTCAATCCTGGGCCGAGCATAGGCCAAACTACGATTGGAGGGAAGTTTAACGAAAAGCATACCTGCAGAGCAAGTGAGCTCCAGCTGTCCTAAGTTAACTGTGCTTTGTTCTTGAACAGCTCGGACAGCAGCAGTTTCAACATCGCGCCAAAACTGCACTATGTTAGGATTTGATGCTCGCCAGCTACTAACCAGACCTGGCAACTCTGTTTCAGAAAGGCCCATGCTCAAAGCGCCCATCTTTATCAGGGCTCCAGTGCTACCTTGGTAGCCTAAGGCTAATTCTGCAACCTTACCTTTTTGTCGTAGCTCTTTGTTAACCTGAGCGAGGGGAATGCCAAACATCTGGGAGGCTGACGCTTCATAGATTTTCCCATGCCCCCGGAACACATCCAGACGCCACTGTTCCCGGGCTAACCAGGATAAGATACGGGCCTCAATTGCCGAGAAATCTATAACGAGAAACCTGCAGCCGTCTTTAGGTATAAGAGCTGTGCGGACTAGCTGGGCCAGCGTGTCAGGGATACTACCAAAGAGGAGTTCTAGCTCCTCAAAGCTACCCTTCTTAAGCATGTCCCGGGCCACCTCAATATCTTTTAGGTAGTTCCGTGGGAGGTTGTGCGGTTGAATTAACCGCCCTGCCCAACGGCCAGTCCTGCCGGCGCCGTAATAATGAAGAGTGCCCCGAATTCGGTCGTCCTGGCCGATGGTTCTCGCCATGGCCTGGTATTTTTTAATCGATGTCCGGGCTAGCTCCTGGCGCAGCTCTAACATTCTGGTAACGTTTGGATTGTCGGTGTCAGCAAGTATTTGAGCCACAGATTCTTTGGCTAGGCTGTCTGTATCAATGCCCTCAGTGTCTTTTAACCAGGTTTTTAGCTGGGCTACACTTTTAGGGTTGCTGATACCAGTCAGCCGCTTAGCTTCCTCAAGCAATTGCTTTTGATGCCGCTTATTGCAGACGGCTGCCTGTTTAATCAGTTTACGGTCCGCCTGGATCCCTCTGTCGTTGATATGCTGATCCAATTGCCACAGACTTTGTTCGTAACCTGACATAGGATAGCGCTGTAGCTTATCGCGGATAGCGCGTTCAACAATTACGTCTTGGACGCAATATTGACGGAATTGCCCCCAACGTTCAGGATCATGCTCGGGCAGGTTTCTTGGCCATAGATTGTTAGCCTGTTTAGTTTTTGCTGGAGTGCAAAAGTATCTAATGAGCGTGGGCCCTTTTTTATCCTTACGCTGTGCAATCTTCAGCGCTTCTGCCACCTGTCCCAGGCTGGCGGGCAGTCCAAGAGTTAAGGCGTGAGCTTGCGTGCATTGCCAATGCTCTGGAGGAAGGGTTCGGCTAAAGTGTTTTGCTAAGCATGCTCGTTCGAAAGCGGCATTAAATGCCGTTTTAACAACTTGGGGGTCAAATATGGCAGCTTGAATTTCCGTAGGTACTTTTTCACCCTGGGCTAAGTCAATTAACTGCACTGGTTGATTATCAAATGCATAGGCGAAGAGGAGGACCTGAAAGTCCTCGCTCTCCGCATAGCGATAAGCCCCACATTTATTCAGTTCTACGCTGGAGTAGGTCTCTATATCGATCGCCAGGGTTCTCATAACTATCCTAAAATGTCGTCATCGTCGTCATCAGCAAAGTCGTCATTGAAATCATCTTCAGCCCGGCTCCGTCCACTAAGGGACTCACCATCAGCGAGTTTTTGAATGTTGTTTAAGCCACAAGCGATACCCCTGTTGCCAGCCGTATTATAAGGGTAGAAGTTTATGCTGACGCGCCCATAACAGCCAGAGTAAAATTCGCTCTGGTCCATGATGGGATTAAGGTCCGCATCAACCAGGCCAGGCTTTTGTAAAGAATTTGCGTTAATGAAGTACATGCCCTGAAATTCTTCCTGGTCAGATCTTTCTTCGTCACCATCACGAACAGGTAACTTAAGATTGGCGGGAACTTTGCCACCCCATATAGAGGAGCCTTGCTGCTTGGCTGACTCAATAGCGGCTTTGATTTTCTTCAGAGTAACCTTATCGGTTTTGGGTATCAGCAAGCACAATGAGTATTTTGGGTCTGCGCCTTCGGTGATTGCAACTGGTTTAAAGACGTGTGCGTAAGCGAATCTGATTTTTTCAGTAATCACCTTGGTGGCAGGAGCTTTTTTTGCAGTTGACATTATGGAATCCTCCTTAGTTTTAATTATCCCAACGGGACAAGGTTCATCTGGAAACAGATCATCTGGACACTGATAACCATAGTTAGGTGCGCCTTTACAGTTAGGGGGCATGTCCACTCACTAGACAATGACGCCACCTCTTAACCGAAGTCCGCTTTGGCGGCTTCTGCTGAATTAAGTTCCGGGCGCCCGTCTGATTCGGGGACCAGGGTAGGTTTGCCTGGCGGCTTAATAACCAAATCGCCCAGCTGTAGGCCAAACTCTTTTTTCCCCAACAGCTTTTCCATGGCAGTGATGCCCAGTAACTTCTTCTGGAAAATCTGGTCTTCGGTATAACCTTCTGCTGATAGTTTTGTGGCCACTGCCGCCTCATCAGCATATTTCCGGTTGCTTCGCCCTTCGACAAGTTTATAGCCAGGGAATTTCACTCCATGTTTCTCGGCTTGCTCCAGGGCGTAGGCTTGGATATCTGACGCCCACTTTTGTAGCTGTTCAGCCTGAGTTAGAATTTCTGCAATCTCTGGGACGTCCAACAATGGTGGCTTCCTAAATTCATGCTTAGCTAGTTCAAGGTTGGCCTTTACCCGGGCGCGGCATGTAGCCTTAGCTTTACAAAACCGGCAGTGATCACCCGCAACAAACTCGCCTTTGCCGCTAGCCGCCAACTTGGCCTTGGGGGCCACGTAATCAGTGGCCCAGGCCAATAGCTTGTCCACGGATAATTCCTCCGTGGAGATGTTATCCAGACGGGGCTGAATGATGGTCATGCGCACTGTCTGAATATCGTAAAGGATAGAGTAAGCGGCATAGGCACCCAAGCCATACAAGCGCATCTGGGAGTTGTTTTCGGCAGACACGGGAACCCCTTTTCCATACTTGAGGTCTATAATCTCGACCGTGTTGTCAGCAATAATTACGACGTCTCCCGTGCCAAAACCGTCAGGGACCCAGTTTGAATAATCAAGGCGTTGCTCTAATAGCGCGACAGTATCACAGCAGCGCACTTTGGCCGCCATGAAGATTTCGGACACTTGATCCACGTATTGCTGGATATAGTCCTGCATCTCCTGGGAGTAGAACTCGTGTTTTTGCAGGGCCAAAAGCTTGGTTTTATAGACGCTTGGTTTAGTGGTGTTGGCTACAGCCCGCGACAATAGCAACTCCGCCAGTTCGTGGGCAAATGTCCCTTCAGCTGCGTACTCACTCTGCGCATCAGGAAACTGTTCTTCCAGCTTGGCGCTGGGCGGGCAAGCCAGCCACCGGGCTGATCCGGATGCGCTTAACAGTGCATGTTTCATGCGATCTTCTCAGCCCGGGCTAAAACCTCCGCGTAGCGCTCAGCAGGTATCTCTGTAAGCTTGCTTGCGCCGAAGTCAGTGATGATCTGTTTAACCTCAGCTTGCTTACCGTTTTGAGATAGGTTAGCGAGTTTCGCTCGAACTTGCTCCAGGGATACAGTTTGCTTTGGTTCCTGCTCAACGGTCGATGATGTGGAAGTTGAAACCGGCGGCGCAGACACTGCTTGTCCTTCCAGTGCTTTTGCTAGTGCATATATGGCCTCAGAAAGCTGGGGGGCGAGAATCGTAATTTCTATTTGCATTCGGCATCCTCCTTAGGTGAGTGTTCAAGTTTTGCAATTTCTTCAAGTGCTGTACCAGACAAGAGTTTAGCTAAAGTTAAGCCATCTCTCAGGCCTTGTAAGTATGTTTCATCTAGCATTATCCCGTAAGCGAGGGCATTTGCATTTTCGAACTCTGCATACTCATTGAATCCTTCACGCTTAGCTAGGCGACACATTTTTACCTCTAAGTCAATTGCTTTATTCTTGGCTTTTGAGTATGCAGGTATCCGGAAAAGCTTGGCCGACAAATCGAAAGTCCTGTCATGTATGAATTGGCTTAAATCACGACCAAATGAGATTTCAATGTTTGATGTCGCTCGACTTGGCTTCATAGTTTTTCCTCCTCAATGTGGTCACCGTTAGCAAAAAAGCGACCGCAGTCGGGGGTAAGACAATTGTAGCCGGCGGTGTTATTTGGGGTTCCAAAATTGCCACACTTTGGGCACTGGTCAGGTCTTCGGCATTTATGCCACCACTGACATTTAGGGCCGGCGCATTTGTCGGGCCAGTCGAGTTCCTTTAGCCAGGCTACCGCTTCAGCAACTACGAGCAAAGGACAAAAAGTGTCCATTTACATCCTCCTCTTGGCAAAATCGTGGTAATGGGGTATAATCTGAGTGATTGTTTGGCCGCGCTATGCGGTTTTTTTTTTATTTAAAATATCTCGCCTACTGCAACTACAAATGATATTCCTGATTGTTCGCAACGTTTCACCTCCTGAGCGGCAAGCTCGCCAGTTATGATTACATCATGCTGGCTTTTTTGCTTATGCTGCTTTGCAAGTTTGCGAACGGTTTTACGGCTGTCTGAAAGAATACTAAACTGACACACGCAACATTCAGCATGCCATTTCATCGCCACATCCCCTTAACCATTCCCCAGTCCTTGAACGGCAGAGGCGCTAAGTTAGCCAAATCTCTTACTGCCTCATCTCTTCCGCACTGGTTGCAAATATAGACGTCGACATACCGACTTAACGCATTTTTGATAATGTCCCGGTTCATGCGGTCATGCCCGCAACGGGGACAGGGGAAGGGAATTACTTTAGAGTCTTCTTGAATAGGCCTTAGGTTTTCAATCAAGCTTTTTGCCTTATGTGCAAGCTTGTCCATGGTACACCTCCCTATAGGTAGTACGATACGGATTCGGATTCCAGAAACTCTTTGATCCGCTTAATGTCTTCGTGATTAAGTGATATAAATTCACCTTCAGCATCGCTTTTGCAAAATAGGATATCGCCTACAAACGCTCCGAAATGGCATACAAGGTTAGTTGGTTTATGATTGATTCTGCCTTCTTCATCGACAACCAGGACATACTGGCAATCATCGATTGTCACTGGCACGGCCTGGATATAGCCGCCAACCAGCTGCTGTAAAGAGGCCAATGTGTTATCAATTGTCAACTCCTGAGGCTGTTCAGCGGCCCGCAGTAACACTATCTTGATGCGCGCCTCACTAGGCATCTACATAACCCCCTTTCTTGATTTGCTGTTCTTTCTGCCACTCCTCAAATTTCCGTTGGTTCTCTGGGTCTTCAAAATACTTGGCGATAAGTTTTACCAGCGGTCTTGTCAAATGATCTAAATCATATTGAGGGATGGTTACCTTTTCAGTCATTGGTTACTCCTCCTTCCAGTTGTAGGAATTTTCTCCCCGCGTGTCGAAAAGGTGAGTTGTCCAGACAAACCAAATTCCCCACGAAGGGAGGTGAACTTAATGAGATGCCCATTTTGCGGAAGCAGTGTCTACTCCAAGTTAATCCCCCCGGAAGGCCACAGCGTAGTGCTGACGACGATCAACTACAAGGAAGAGAATTTAAGGCCTTCGTCTGCAATTAAAGTGAACGTTATGGTATGTGGAGACTGCAAAAAAGCGCAGCTAGAAGTGCCAAGCGCAAATCCAATATTCGCGTAACTTTACTATTGCTTATGTTTCTATGGCCGCTCTTGGGTCCGCTCTTCTAGGGCGGCCACTCTTTTTTCTAACTCGCTCATCCTTTTCTCTAGGGCTTCAACAGTTGGAATAGCAATAGTGTCGCATTCTACACGCATCCCTTTCATCTTCGACTTCACCCCCTCACGCGCTCTGCGGATCTTCATCGTCTTCCTCTTCAAAGAATCTGGTCCACTCAAAACCCAGCACTGCGGCTATTTTTTTTGCCACCTCAACGGAGGGGCGACGTTCGCCCTGTTCAATCCAGCTGTAAAAGTTTTGAGATATGCCGCACTGCTGGGCTATTAATTGTTGGGATGTATTCCCTCTAAGACGTATAAGCCAACGCCTTTGCATAAGTTTTCACCTCGCTTTGTATCCCGTAATGTGATGATAACACCTCAAAACGGGCTTGTCAATCACTTTATGAGATTATATGTGGTGAATTATTGACGTCTATCACTAGCTGTGATAGATTTCTTTCAAGGGGGTGCGTTCCATGTTAAGGATCAAGCAGTTAAGAGAGGAAAAAGGCATAAGCCAAAAAGCATTAGGGCAGATGTTTAACGTTGCACAAAATACCATAAGCAACTGGGAAAACGGGACTAGGGAGCCAGATACAGCAACATTGACGCGGCTTGCTAAGTTGTTTAATGTGAGTGTTGACTATCTACTGGGGAACACTCTTGTTCGGACCCCTGTTGAAACTATCGCCGCGCACCGGGATGGAGAAGGGGACTGGACCCCAGAAGAGCTTGAGGACATAGAAAGATTTAAGGAGTTCGTTCGGATGAAGCGCCAAAGTGAGCAAAATAACGAGTAAAAGCCATCTAAGACGGACAGGCCTTAGATGGCTTTTGTGCAAGTTGCAGAATCAATAATGACGATAGCTGTCACCAGGTCATGTTATTATGATAAAAACTACTTCTGAGAGGTTGCCAAATGCATGAAAAACTACTTGTTGAGGCTGAAAAAGAGCGAATCAAAGTTGTGGAATTCCCTTTTCAGAAAGTGAAGGGGTTGTACTGCGAAAAGGTTATAGGTCTTAGGCAGGGCATGACTACAGCCGAAACAGTCTGTGTTCTTGTGGAAGAGCTGGGACATTACCATACTTCAAGTGGCGATATACTTGACCAGAGCAATATCATAAACCGGAAGCAAGAACGGCGGGCCTGCGCATGGGGGTACGAGCGCCTGGTCCCTCTGGGTAAGCTCATAAATGCCTATGAGGCTGGAGTTCAATCCCGACATGATCTAGCTGAGTATTTGACCGTAACCGAGGAATTTTTGCTGGCTGTGTTGAAGTATTACCGGGAGAAACATGGCCTACAGCACCAGTTAGGCAATTACATAATTTATTTTGAACCGTTGATGATTTTCAAGGCTATCAATGATTGAAGGGGGTAAATCTTAATGCCGGATTATTTTGTGGGTCTTGCTCTTTCGAGTATGGTTGCTATTCTTATGGGGATAAAAAAAACCTGGAGACTAACCAATAGAGGCGGGGCAGCTAATACCTTATTATTAGTTCTAATTTGCATTATAGCTTTCATCTTTTTCGGCTTTTTTTATCAGGAAGATTCTTCGAATGGGGCGTTAGGGCTTTTGGGTTTTTTGACAATTCCGCTATACATTGCCGTCAGAGAAGTGACCAAAGCAAAAAAATCTACTAACACAAGTACAGTCGTGCCAACTGGAACAGAAGAAAGAATCGAAGCCCAAGAGGGCTTCGCAGCGCCGCTTACTGATGAAGAGCCGAATATAGAAAAACCCAATAACACAGAACCAAGCATAATGCAAAAGTTCTGTAGCGGCTGCGGTAGTCAGCTATTTGGAGCCTTTTGTTCAGAATGCGGCAGGGCTGCAAACTCAACTATGGTCACGGACACCCATGATTCAATCAATGGACATGGCGCAGATATTGAGGCAACTCTCTCAACACAGGACAATGTTTTTATTACTCCTGGAAAATCTATAGAGAAAAAAGGGTTCTGGGCGTCAGCAATGGAGCGAGCGGACGAGCTAAACCGCCAAAAGGCAGAAGAGAAGCGGCAGCTAAAAGAACGAATCGCCCAGATGGACAGGGAAGGTAAAGCCTACTGTCCTAAGTGCTACTCCGCCGACTTGACTGCGCACAAAAAGGGGTTTGGCGCGGGTAAGGCGGCGGTAGGGGCCGTTCTCTGGCTACCTCTCGCGGCAGCAGGAGGTATCGGCTCCGGTAAAGTTAAAGTCACCTGCCTAAAGTGTGGCCACCAGTTTAGACCAGGAAAGCGGAAATAATGAAAGCTGTAATTTATGCCCGGTATTCTCCTGGGCCACAACAGCGAGAAGAGTCTATTGAGGGTCAAATTCGCGAATGTACGGAGTTTGCACAAAAGCAGGAACTGACCATAGTTGGCCAGTACGTAGATAGGGCCGCAACAGGCCGGAACGATAACCGGATAGAGTTCCAGAAGATGCTGAAGGACAGCGAGAAAAGGCTATTTGATGCAGTCGTCGTCTGGAAGATTGACCGATTTGGTCGCAGCCGTGAAGAGATCGCTGCAAACAAAGTCCGGCTTCGCCGTAACGGGGTCAAAGTTTTATATGCCAAGGAGCATATTCCTGACGGCCCGGAAGGCATTATTCTTGAAAGTCTCCTGGAAGGGTTGGCCGAGTACTATTCTGCGAACCTATCCCAAAACATTAAGCGCGGCATGCAGGAAAATGCCCTCAAGGGTTTAGTCACAGGCGGCAATGTTGCTTTGGGCTATCGAATTAATAAGGATAAAAAGTTTGAGATTGACCCGTTCACAGCGCCGATAGTCAAAGAGATTTTTACACTTTATGACGCTGGGTATACAGCCGCAGAGATTAATAAACATTTGAACAATAAAGGCTACAAAACTTCCCGTGGAGTTCCGTTTAATAAAAACTCATTCGGCACAATACTAAAGAATAAAAAATACATTGGCGTCTATACCTTTGATGGGCAGGAAACCGGCGCTGCCGTGCCTGCAATCATTAGTGAGGATCTATTTTATCGGGTACAAGCTAAACTTATCAAAAACAAAAAAGCCCCGGGAAGGGGGAAGGCTAAGGTGGACTATTTACTATCAACAAAACTTTTTTGCGGCCACTGCGGCTCTGCAATGGTCGGAGAAAGTGGAGCTGGACGGGGCAAGGTATATCACTATTACAAATGCATCAAGCGGAAAAGAGAAAAGGCTTGTGGTAAAGTGCCAGTCGCTAAGGACTGGATAGAAGATTTGGTTATTCGCGAAACAATTAATACTGTGCTAACTGATGAAGTTATCACTCTAATTTCTGAAAACATTGAGGCAATCCAGAGAAAAGAGCAAAGGGATAATCCTGTTGCCTATCTTCAGGACAAACTAAAAGAGAATGAAAAGGCCGCTAAAAACCTATTAAAAGCCATTGAACAGGGTGTATTAACTCCTACTACAAAGAGCAGGATGAAAGAACTGGAGCACGAAAAGGCGGAGCTGTTAGCAACCATAACCCAGGAACAGACTGCTAGGGTCTTTGTAACTAAAGAACAGGCCCGATACTGGCTTGAGCAATTTAGGTCTGGGGAAATCAACGACCCTGAATACCGGCGCCGGCTGGTCGACACCTTTATAAATGCTGTGTTTCTCTATGATCCTCAAGACGATGATGGAAATAAAAAGATAATTATTACTTTTAACTACACCGGGGGAACGCAAACAGTTAATATTTCGGATTTGACCCCGCCGCCTCCACCAAATAATCTACCATCTATTGATAAAAAATAATTTATCAGCAGGTGGTTTTTATTTTGCCCAAAAGCCCAGCAATAAAGCCGTTCCTGCTATTTTAGAGGAGCGGCTTTTAATATTTACTGGGGTCTATTTCGGCGGTCATAAGAAGTAACTTTTGAATTTACCCAGGAATTTCACAGGGGTTATCGTTGAAAGTTAGCAGGGGTGTGCATATTCTGGGTCAATCGTTGAAAGATTGGATAATCGTTAGAAGATTACTAATTTTAGCGAACAGTATGCCGTTTTTCACCTAAAAAGTAATTATAATAACAACTAAAAATATAAGTAGAAATAAATTTAACATTAAAGTTGTAAAAATAATTACTTTGTGTTATAATAAATGCCATATTAAGGCAAAGGAGGAGTAACCCGTTGGTTGAGAAAAACGCTAAATCAAAGGTGCCAATGGAGCATCTCAACATTGCAGAGTTCAACCGTGGCCAATCCTCAAAGCTGATAAGAGGCCTGGTCGCAGATGACAAGACGGCATTCATTCAAAAAAACGGTAAGCCTATCGCAGTTGTAATGTCCAATGCTCGCTATGAACGATTGCTAAAGAAGGGAGTCGATATCAATGAATATTAACATATCCGAAAAATCCAACTTTATATGGAAAATAGCGGACTTGCTTCGCGGCGATTACAAGCAGAGTGAGTATGGCGATGTTATTCTGCCGTTTACCGTGCTTTGCCGTTTGGATAGCGTACTTGCTCCAACGAAAGATGCGGTTCTGGAGGTAAACAGAACCTGCAAATTTAAAAACAAGGCTCCGTTTTTAATGAAAGCAACAAAAACAGAGAGTGTGCCTGAAGGCTATAGGTTTTATAACGTAAGTGAATTCACATTTGCCAAACTGAAAAACGATGCTACTAACATCGCGGATAATCTCACCGATTACATAAAGGGTTTCTCGGAGAATGCCCGGACGATATTGGAGTCTTTTGATATATACTCGCAGATTGCGCGGCTCGACAGGGCAAACTTGCTGTACCTTGTAATTTGTAAGTTTGTGGACGATATAGACCTACACCCCGACCGCGTAAAAAATAATGAGATGGGTTATATTTTCGAGGAACTCATCCGCAAGTTTTCGGAAATGTCCAATGAAACCGCAGGTGAACACTTCACTCCGCGTGAGGTTATCCGCCTGATGGTATCTATGCTATTTAACCCAGATTTGGATAAAATTATTGACCCGGCGTTTATGGCGAAGCTTTACGACCCAGCAGCTGGAACGGGGGGGATGCTTTCGGCGGCAATAGAATATGCAGCAGAGCATTCCCCGTCAGCCATCATACGGGTTTACGGGCAAGAATTGAATGAGAAAACCTATGCCATATGTAAATCCGACACGATGATTAAAGGAGATGGCTACGAAAACATTCATCTCGGAAACAGTTTCACCGAGGATGCTTTGCCTAGGGAGCGGTTTCACTATATGCTTTGCAATCCGCCGTTCGGCGTAGAATGGAAAAAGTATGAGAAGTTCATCCGCGATGAATCCGAGGACAAGGGCTTCGCCGGGCGTTTCGGCGCAGGACTGCCCCGCGTGTCAGACGGTTCATTGTTATTTTTGCAACACATGATAAGCAAAATGATGGAATATGACCCCGAAGCCGATGGAGTCACCGGCTGCCGTCTTGGCATTGTCTTCAACGGCTCACCGCTCTTCACGGGCGATGCCGGAAGTGGTGAAAGCGAAATCCGCAAGTGGATTATTGAGAATGGCTGGCTCGAAACCATCATCGCACTCCCCGATCAGCTTTTCTATAACACGGGCATCTTAACCTATGTATGGATTGTGACGAATCGCAAAAAGGGCATACGAAAGGGCAAAATCCAGTTGATTGACGGCACGTCCTTTTTTGAGCGAATGAGGAAACCACTCGGCGAAAAGCGCAAGATGTTGAACGAAACCCACATCGCCGAACTCACTAAAATCTACGGCAATTTTGTGGATGGTGAGTATTGCAAAATATTTGATGAGGATGACTTCGCCTACTGGAAGGTCACAGTGGAACGCCCGCTCCGGCTGAATTTTCAAGCCTCGCCGGAGCGCATTGAGCGTATCCGTGAGCAAACGGCGTTTGCCAACCTCGCCAAGAGCCGTAAACGCAAGCCGGAGGAAAACGCTAAAGAAGTCGCTGAGGGTGTAAAGCAACAGGAAGCAATCCTCGCCGCCATCACCACGATTGACGGTTCCGTATTGTACAAGAACCGTGCCGAGTTCTCCAAGCTGCTCCAGAAGGCATTGAAAAAAGCGGGGCTTGATGTAAAAGCGCCTCTCATGAAAGCTATCCTTGCCGGACTGTCTGAAAAGGACGAAGCCGCCGACATTTGCACCGATGCCAAGGGGAATCCTGAACCTGATACAGATTTGCGCGATACCGAGCAAATACCATTCACAAGAAAAGTGCCGGAAAAAGAAGCCATCGACGATTACATCGAGCGGGAGGTCAAACCTTATGCGCCCGATGCATGGGTGGATTACTCCAAAACAAAAAAGGGCTATGAAATCCCGTTCACGCGCCACTTCTATAAATATGAAGAACTCGGCGATTCCGAAGAAACCTTGCTTGAAATCCAATCGCTGGGTGAGCGGATTCAGTCAGGGATTAATCGGTTGTTTGCGGAGGAGGTGTGAGGTGTGAGCGTAGAGCGATATGTAGATTACAAGAAAAGCGGAATATCATTAGTTCCTTATATACCTCTGGAATGGGAAGCAAAAACTCTCAAGTTCATAGCTGATTGTAATTCTCGTGTGTTATCTGAGAGAACCGATGAGGGGGCCGAAATTACATATATTGACATCAGTTCAGTGAATTACGGGCAAGGCGTTTGCAATACGCAGGAGTTTACATTTGCGAACGCTCCGAGCAGAGCGAGAAGGATTGTAAAGTCTGGTGATACAATTATCTCCACGGTAAGAACCTACCTGAAGGCAATCGCCTATATCTCGGATGAATACGACAGCTATATCTGCTCTACAGGTTTCGCAGTTTTTACTCCAAAGAAGGGCGTGAATAGCCGGTTTCTCTTTTATGCTTTAAATGCAGATTGGTTTGTATCTGATGTTGAGCGTCATTCTGTGGGGATTAGTTACCCAGCTATAACAAGCACGGCGTTGTCTTCGCTGAAAACAATTATCCCGCCTTATAATGAGCAGGAGAAAATTGTTGCCTATCTCGACCGCCGAACCGCCGAAATTGACGGCTTACTCGCCGACCTGCACGCCCAAGCGAAGATGCTCGAACGGTATAAACGGGAACTCATTGCCGATGTGGTTACAAGTGGTTTGGATAAAGCCGCACTACGAAAAGATAGCGGCGCAGATTGGATTGGTAAAGTGCCGTCACATTGGGAAATGACCACGCTGCGAGCCTTCCTAAAAGCCGTGAGCGTTAAGAATAGTGTCGATTTACCACTGCTCTCAGTTGAGCGTGAGAAAGGCGTTGTTGACCGTGAAACGGAAGGCTCGGAGAATAATCACAACCGCATTCCCGATGACTTAAGTAATTATAAGGTTGTTCGCGCAGGGGATTTTGTTATGAACAAGATGAAGGCTTGGCGGGGATCCTATGGAGTTTCAAGATATGACGGAATCGTAAGCCCGGCGTACTTTGTGTTTGCCTTGAATTTCCCGAACCCAGCCTTCTTTAATTACGCAATACGAAGTACGAAGTATATTGGTTTTTTTGGACGGGATTCATACGGTATCCGTACCGACCAGTGGGATTTCAAAATCGAGCGGATTAAGGACATACCCTTTGCAGTACCGCCAGTTGAAGAACAACAAGCAATAGTCGAGTATCTTGACGACAAAATCCCATTGATTGAAGGCTTAATCGCAGACATCAACGAGCAGATAGAAAAGCTGAAGCAATACCGCCAAATCGTCATCCACGATGCGGTCACGGGTAAAATTAAGGTAACGGAGGGATAGGAAATGACTATAGATACAAAAGAGCGAACCTTTGAACAGGAAATTGAATACTGGCTGACGAACGGTGCGAAAAAAACCGACCGATACGTCAAGGGCAGTCCCTCCGAGTTTAGCCGTGAATTGGCGATGGATACAGGGGCGGTTATCGCTTTTGTGAAAGATTCACAGCCTAAAGCATGGGTGGACTTGGAAAAACGTCACGGCGCGGATGTGGAGCGGGAGTTTTTGAAGCGCTTGTGCGCCGAACTTGACAAGCGTGGGATGATTGATGCGCTTCGCCACGGAATCGTTGATCTTGGTGTGCCCATTCGGCTCGCCTATTTCAAGCCAGGAAGTGGTATGAACAAGAGCCTTTCGGATTTGTACGATAAAAACGTCCTCCAAATAACACGTCAGGTCAAATACAGTACCGCCAACGAAAACTCTATCGATACGGTCATCTTTCTGAACGGACTTCCGATTATTACCATTGAACTCAAGAACCCGCTCACGGGGCAGACATACAAAAACGCCATAGACCAGTATAAAAATGACCGCAACCCGCGTGAATTATTGCTCGCTTTCAAAAAGCGGGCTATCGTGCATTTCGCTGTGGATACCGAGGAAGTCTGGATGACAACGTGGCTTAAGAAGCTGGATACAGTTTTTCTCCCGTTCAACAAAGGCTACGACAAGGGAGCGGGCAACCCGCCTGTGAAGGGCGATTACCGCACCTCATACCTTTGGAAGGAAGTCATGCGGAAGGACAGCTTGCTCGACATCCTCCATCGCTTTGTCCAGCTAACAAAAGACGAGAAAACAGGTAAAGAGAAGCTGATATTCCCGCGCTATCACCAGTTGGACGCAGTGCGCGAAATCGTGGATGACGTTTTCAAAAACGGGTCAGGCAAGAACTACCTTATACAACATTCAGCAGGTTCAGGCAAATCAAATTCTATAGCATGGCTCGCCCATCATCTGGCAAACCTGCACGATGCCAACAACGAAGTGGTGTTCCACAGCATTATTGTAATTACCGACCGCCGTGTTCTCGACAAACAGCTGCAGCGCGACATCTACAATATGGAGCACAAGCCTGGCGTAGTTGTACGCGTCGATAAAAACTCAAAACAACTGACTACCGCTCTTGAAAAGGGAGAGAAAATCATTATCTGCACTTTGCAAAAATTCCCGTTTGTGGATGTGAAAAATGTGGCGACCGCTGGAAAACGGTTTGCAATTATTGTTGACGAAGCACACTCTTCCCAAACAGGCAAGGCGAGTGAACGGCTTAAGGAGGTTCTCGCTGACATTTCCGCACAGGGCGAGGACGCCATCGAAAAAAAGCTACACGAGTATGCCGTTGAGGAAGCGAAGGCTGAAGCCGAGGAAATGGATCCCGATGAGGAAATCGCGGCTGAAATGGCGGCGCATGGTCAGCAGGATAATCTTTCGTTTTTTGCGTTCACCGCTACACCGAAACAAAAAACGCTTGAGATATTTGGAACAAAGACTGCCGCTGGAAAACCCGAACCGTTCCATCTTTATAGCATGAGACAGGCTATCGAGGAGGGATTCATTTTTAACGTCCTCGAAAACTATACGACATACGAGACCTACTTCCAAATCGGTAAGAAGATTGCCGACGACCCTGTCTATGGGAAAAGTCAGGCAAACAAGGCTCTTGGCAAGTATATGAGCTTGCACCCGCATAACCTCGCCCAAAAGACCGAGGTCATTGTGGAACATTTCCGCAGTCAAGTTCAGCACCGTATCGGCGGCAAAGCGAAAGCGATGCTCGTTACAGGTTCGCGACTCCATGCCGTTCGTTACTTTTTTGAGTTCCAAAAGTACATCAAAAAAATGGGCTACACGGACTTGGGTGTCTTGGTGGCATTTTCCGGCATGGTTAAAGACAATGTGACCGGAGAGTTTAAGGAATACACAGAAGCAAATCTGAACAAGTTTCCTGACACGGAAACGGTAGATAAATTCGCAACCGGGGAATATCAGCTTCTGCTCGTCGCCGAGAAATACCAGACCGGATTTGACCAGCCGCTTCTGCACACAATGTATGTCGATAAGAAGCTGTCCGGTGTTAAGGCGGTTCAGACGCTCTCCCGGGTCAATCGAACCTGCCCCGGTAAAACGGAGACCTTTATATTGGACTTCGTCAACTCCCCGGAGGATATTGAGAAAGCGTTCCAGGATTACTATCAGGGAACCAGTGTAGCCGAGACAACCGACCCGAACACCATCTACGACATTAAAAATGTACTGGACAGCTTCATGCTATATACGGACAACGAGATTGATGCCTTTGCCAAGGTGTTCTTTAAGGAATCAAAGACGCAGGGCAACATCGACTTGGCAAAGCTGAACTCTTTCATTGACCCTGCCGTCGACCGTTACGAGGCATTGACCGAAGAACAGGATAAAATGGACTTTAAAGGTGCGCTCTCTAAATTCATTCGCCTGTATTCATTCCTCACGCATATAATCAGCCTTGGCGATGCGAACCTCCATAAATTCTACGCTTACGCCAAATGCCTGATTCGCAAGCTGCCAAAAGATGGAGGAACACGCACACCGAGCCTTGATAACGATGTGACACTTCAGTATTACCGTCTTCAGAGAGTATACGAGGGAACTATCAGTTTAGTAAAAGAGGACGGCGTGTTGTATGGCAAAACTTCCGGTACGGGACTTCCTCTTGAAGATGAGCAAGAAAATCTCTCAGTGATTTTATCAAAACTCAATGAACGGCTCGGCACAAATTTCACTAACGAGGATAAGGTTCTTGAGCAGATAGTGGAGGATATGGCTACCATCGACGAATTAGTGCTACGTGCCAAGAATCCGCTTGACCTGTTCAAAATCATCTACGACAACACTATTATGGATGTCGTTCTCAGCCGCATGACTAAGAACCAAGAATTCTGCGAGAAATATCTTGAGGACGAGGAATTTCGTATAGAAATCGACAAAATACTTCTTCCCCTGGTACACGCTCGACTATCAAAAATATAAAGTAATCAGGCAAGAATGCGGCGGTAACCCAACCGTCGCTATTTTTTTGAAAATAATGTATCAATATTATAACAGGGCATTGACATGCAAATTTAATCTTAGTATAATGTAACTATGTTAGCGAACATATACACAAAAATGAAAGGAGAGCCTATAATGAACGAAAACGAAACAGCTTTCGGTAAATTCATAGAAGAAAGACGCAAGGCTCTGGGATTAACACTTAGGGGATTTGCAGCTGAACTGGATATTGCACCCGCTTATATGAGCGATATTGAAAAAGGGCGTCGATATCCCCCTGACAAGAAACTGGATGAAATCGCCCAAATCCTGAAACTGCAGGAGGAGGAAAAAGCCCATATGCTGGATTTGGCAGCACTGACCAAAACAAAGACTGTGTCCTCCGACCTTCCTGAATACATTATGGAGAAGGACTTAGCACGAGTTGCCCTCCGTAGGGCGAAATCGGGAAACCTTTCGGACGAGGGGTGGCGGGAGGTCATCGAGCTTATTAACAAAAAAATTGGCGAGTGACCGCCGACGACAATTCCATGATTGGAGGGAACAGCTTGTATCACAACTACTCCCCAGAACGGCTTGAGAAAAAAGCTGAGGAGATTCTCAAAATATATAAACAGGGGGAACTTCTTGTTACACCGCAGGCGATGGATGTAGACCACTTTGCGGAATTTCACTTGGATGCAAAGATTGACTTCGCCAACCTATCTCAGGACAAAAAGACCTTAGGATGTACATGCTTCAACGATGGAGTATTGATGGTCTGGAATGACGACCGAACAAAACAATACCCGCTTGAGGTTGAAAAGGGTTATATATTTGTCGATAAAGAGATTCTTTGCAGTGAAGTTGAGGGGAGAGTCCGCTTTACTATCATCCACGAGTGCGCCCACCTTATTCTTCATCGCCGTTTTTACTACCAAAAGCCAGGGAATGTAATACCGAAAATTCAATGTGCCGTTTATCAAATTGAAGATGGTGCACGGAGATTGCCTATGACAGATGAGGAAGTTCGTGAGTGGCAGGCGAATCGGTTGGCTGCTGCATTAATTATGCCTGCCAAGACAGTGAGGATGATGATGGCTGAACGTTTGGGAATAGCGGTTGACGCTCTCTCCCCTGTGTACTTATCTGATTCATGCATCAGGGAAATGGCCGACATATATAATGTGTCCAAGTCTGCTATGTCGATACGGCTTGAAGATTTGAACTTGTTACTCCATTAAATTCGGAGAATTCTAAACTTAAGGATTCTCCATATATTTTACCCCAGTGTTCGCAAGTTCGCTAACATAGACACAATAAAAACGGAGGTATTTCTATGCAAACAAATACGGTAAAGCGAATGAAGCCCTTCGGACACAAGTATCAAAAAAAGCGATTACCCTGTCCAGCTTGTGGTTTCGGTCGGCTGATTGATGCTGAGCAGAATACACATTCAGAGTTACACGTGATGGAAAAGAATGACCCCTGGAAAGCGGACTACTACACTAAATGCTACCACTGTAAAGCAGAAGTCGGATTGAGAAAAATTGAATAACCACTGAGTACCTTGTACTGAGCACGGCGCAAATGCCGCTATAAGCGGCAGAGATTAAATATGACGGACGAGCCTGACAAGTAGCTGTAAAGCTATGCGTTTAGGCTCGTTCTTTGCTTTGTAGTTGCTTGTTCAGGCTCCGAAAGGAGCCAAACAATGAAAATCAATTACAAAGATGCAGACGGTAAAATCATTGAGTTAGAGGTATCCGAGGAAGTCGGAACCTTCTATTTAGAATCCGTGGCAGCAGAGAAGAGCAACGACCGGCGCAATAGTCGCCCTGACCGCCACACCCAATTAAGCACCTTCACCTACGAGGATGTGCGCTTCTTTTCTGACGGTACAGACTTACTTGCTGACCTTATGAGTTCTGAAGCAGTCAGCCATGCCATGTCGCAGCTTACAGAACGTCAGCAGTACCTTATTCAAAAGTGCTGTATTGAGGGCTGGTCATACACAGACCTAGCCAAACTCGAAGGGAAAGATGAATCAGCTATTCGCCATGCCGTTAACCGCGCAAAGGACAAGCTGAAAAAAATCCTGTCATAGACCGTCCGATTTACCATCGCCACATGGTATATGGCGAAGGCAAACAAAATCAGCCTTCGGAAAGGCAAGGTGATTCCAAGTGAAACACATACTCAAAATCAGTGTTTCAAAGGAACCGCAGGACGGCGGGATAGTCGGCTGCCGCCATGTCACCGTGCGGGAAAGGCTGCTGCGCCTCCTGTTAGGTGACAAGCGAAGGCTGACGGTCATCGTTCCGGGGGACAGCGTAAAGGCACTGTCCATTGTTGAGGAGGGAGGTGAAAACCGTGAGCAAAACCAAGCTGTTACTTAATGTGGTGGGCGATTTGCGTTCCCTTGCGGACAGCCTGCAGGCGGTCGCGGAAGCGATGGCGGGCAATGAACCTGCCGAAGCCGCCCAGGGCGAAAAACTCGCCACAGCAAAGGAAGCAAAGCCTGCGGCAAAGGCGGTTACGCTGGAACAGGTGCGGGCTGTGCTGGCCGACAAGAGCCAGCAAGGTTTTACAGCTGATGTGCGGGCTCTGCTGGAAAAGTACGGCGCTCCCAAACTCAGCCAGATAGACCCGGCGAATTATGCTGCACTACTGGCAGATGCGGAGGGGTTGAAATGAGTGAAGAAAAACAACATGCACTGCTCTCCGCTTCCGCTGCCTATCGCTGGATGAATTGCACACCCTCGGCACGACTGGAGCAGACATTTCAGGATAACAGCGGCGAGGCGGCTGCAGAAGGTACGGCTGCTCACGCACTGGCTGAACATAAGCTGCGCAGTGCGCTGAAGATGCGGTCGAAAAAACCCATCTTACAGTACGACTCCAAAGAGATGGACTCATACACGGATGGCTATGTGGAGTTTGTACTAGAGCAGATTGCTCTGGCAAAGAAAACATGTGTTGACCCACAAGTCCTTATTGAACAGCGGCTAAACTTCTCCAAATACGTGCCAGACGGCTTTGGCACTGGTGACTGCGTAATTATAGCAGACGGGGTACTCCACATCATTGACTTTAAGTATGGTCAGGGTGTCCTTGTCAGTGCGGAGGATAATCCGCAAATGAAGCTGTATGCCCTTGGTGCTCTGGAGCTTTTCGATGGCATCTATGACATCAGCACAGTGTCCATGACCATCTACCAGCCACGCCGTGAAAACGTCAGCACCTATACGGTTTTCAAGGAATCGCTGTACCAGTGGGCAGAGGAAATCTTAAAGCCCACAGCGGCAATCGCCTTCAAAGGCGACGGTGATTATGTCCCAGGCGAGCACTGCCAGTTCTGCCGTGCGGCGGTGAAGTGCCGTGCACGGGCAGAGGAAAAGCTCAAGCTAGCCCGGTTCGAATTCACACTGCCCCCACTGCTTACGGACACCGACATTGAAGAAATCCTCACCAAACTGGACGACCTGACATCCTGGGCTAACGACATTAAAGCATACGCTCTGGAAGCGGCGGTCAGCCACGGTAAGGAGTGGCGCGGCTTCAAGTTGGTTGAAGGGCGTTCCATTAGGAAGTATTTAAACGAAGAAGCCGTCGCAGAAGCGGCTAAGGCAGCCGGGTATCGTGATATCTATGAGACTAAGCTTATCGGCATTACTGCGATGGAAAAACTGCTCGGTAAGGCAAAATTTCAAGAAATTCTCGGCGGTCTTATTGAAAAACCGCCTGGTAAGCCGACGCTGGTTCCGCTTTCGGACAAGCGTCAGGCAATCAATACATCTGCAAAGCATGATTTTAAGGAGGAAATGTAACCATGTCAAACACAGCAAACAGAGTAAATACCGGGGCAAAATTAAGCCCCACCAAGGTTATCACAGGCATTGTTCGTCTGAGCTATGCCAACGTCCACGAGCCGAAGTCTATCAATGGCGGGACACCCAAGTACAGCGTGTCTCTTATCATTCCCAAAAGTGACACCAAGACCATCGCAGCCATCAATGCCGCAGTGGATGCAGCTATCGAAGAAGGGCGCGGTAAGTTCGGCGGCAAAATTCCAAACAAGGCCGCTTTGAAACTCCCGCTCCGCGATGGTGACATTGATCGTCCGGACGACGAAGCCTATGCAAACAGCTACTTCGTAAACGCCAACAGCAACTCCGCACCGGAGATTGTGGACAAGGCGCTTAACCCCATCATGAGCCGCTCGGAGGTTTACTCCGGTGTGTATGCAAGGGTCAGTGTGAACTTCTACGCTTTTAATTCCAACGGTAATCGTGGCATCGCCTGCGGACTGGGGAATATCCAAAAAATCCGCGATGGAGAGCCGCTTGGCGGCAAGACCAGTGCAGCTGACGATTTCACCTCGGATTATGACGGCGAAGATTTTCTGGAATAACAGCAAAAACAACCATGGATGGGGCGGCGGGGCAACTTGCCGCCCTTTTCCGCTATGGAGGGCGTATGAGAAATATTAGCATCGATGTTGAAACGTATAGCGATCGTGATCTATCCAAGTGCGGTGTCTATAAGTATGCTGAGTCACCTGATTTTGAAATTCTGCTGTTCGGTTACGCCGTTGACGGAGGAAAGGTACATGTCATTGATTTGGCAAACGGCGAAACATTGCCGGAGGAAATCAAGGAAGCTTTGATAGATAAAAATGTCACGAAATGGGCCTTCAACGCTCAGTTTGAGCGGATTTGCTTATCGCGTTATTTGGAAATATGGCTGGGAGCGGAATCATGGCGATGCACGATGATCTGGGCAGCGTACATGGGACTTCCCCTATCTCTGGAAGGCGCAGGTGCGGTGCTCGGATTGGAAAAGCAGAAACTGAAGGAAGGAAAAGACCTCATCCGATATTTCTCCGTGTCCTGCAAACCTACCAAGGCTAACGGCGGACGCACACGGAATCTCCCCACCGACGCGCCGGACAAATGGGAGCAGTTCAAAGCATATAACGCCCGTGATGTGGAGACCGAAATAGCGATTCAGGTGCGACTTCAAAAGTTCCCCGTGCCGGAGGACGAATGGCAGAACTATATTCTTGATCAGCATATCAATGACAGGGGCATCCGGCTAGACATGGGTCTGGTTACAAAAGCAATCCGATGTGAAGAGCGGGCAAAGGCTGAACTTACCCGATTAATGAAGGAAATGACCGCACTAGACAACCCCAACTCGGTCGCGCAGATGAAGGCGTGGCTGGCCGATAACGGTCTGGAGACAGACACCCTTGGTAAGGCGGCGGTTAAGGAACTGCTGAAAACAGCACCGGAGAATCTGGCAGAGGTGTTGACACTCAGGCAATCCTTGGCCAAGAGTAGCGTGAAGAAATATACGGCGATGGAGAGTGTCGTCTGCTCAGACAGCAGGGCCAGAGGGCTCTTGCAGTTTTATGGTGCAAACCGAACCGGGCGCTGGGCGGGTAGGTTGATTCAGGTGCAGAACCTGCCCCAGAACCATCTGCCGGATTTGGCACAGGCTCGAAGCCTTGTGAAAAGCGGCAACTTCGAAATGCTGGAAGCCCTCTATGATTCCGTTCCCGGTGTCCTGTCCGAACTCATCCGTACAGCCTTTGTTCCGAAACCGGGCTGTAATTTCATTGTAGCCGATTTCAGTGCGATTGAAGCTCGTGTCATAGCATGGCTTGCTGGGGAAGTGTGGCGCAATGAGGTGTTTGCTACTCACGGTAAGATCTATGAAGCGTCGGCAAGTCAGATGTTCCAAGTGCCCATTGAGGAAATCACCAAGGGCAGCCCGCTCCGGCAAAAGGGTAAGATTGCGGAGCTCGCCCTTGGCTACGGTGGCTCGGTAGGCGCATTAAAAACCATGGGTGCATTGGATATGGGTGTCACGGAAGCAGAACTACAACCGTTGGTGAATGCTTGGAGAACTGCCAATCCCAACATTGTACGGCTATGGTGGGACGTGGACAAGGCGGCCATGACCGCAGTTCGGGAACGGACAACAATAGACACCCACGGTATCCGTTTTGAGTGCAAAAGCGGAATGCTGTTTATAACCCTGCCTTCCGGCAGGCGGCTTGCCTATGTGAAGCCTAATATCGGTCAGAACCGCTTTGGAGGTGACGCTGTTACCTACGAAGGGGTGGGTGCGACGAAAAAATGGGAGCGCATCGAATCCTATGGTCCCAAGTTTGTGGAAAACATCGTGCAGGCAATTTCCCGTGACATCCTCTGCTATGCCATGCGGAGACTGGATAATATGGGACTCTCCATTGTTATGAGCGTTCACGATGAGGTAGTCATTGAAGCATCACCAGATGTGTCGCTTGAGTCTGTTTGTAGCTGTATGGCAGAAACCCCTCCCTGGGCAAAAGGACTTTTGCTTCGTGCCGATGGGTTCTTGTGCCCATTTTATAAAAAAGATTAAAAGAAATTTTTCTATACCGTCCGAATCCGTCCTTTCCTGTGGCTTATACCGAAGGCCACAACAAAACTGAGCCTTCGGAAAGGACAAACCATATGAACGAACTAAAAATTTTCTCCTACGAGGGGAAAGAGGTCAGAACGATTCAGAGAAATGGGGAGCCGTGGTGGGTGCTGAAAGATGTATGTGATGTATTAGGATTGACGACACCTACCAGAGTAGCTGAGCGGCTTGACGAAGATGAAGTGAGTCAGACTCATCTCACCGACGCAATCGGCAGACAACAGGAAACTCTTATTGTCAGTGAGAGCGGGCTTTACAATGTTATCCTGCGCTCTGATAAGCCGGAAGCCAAGAAGTTCAAACGCTGGGTTACTCACGAGGTTCTACCGCAAATCCGCAAACATGGCGCATACATCACCACCTCCAAGCTGGAAGAGATCATGAATGATCCCGATTCCTGGATTAAGCTGCTTACAGCCCTTAAGAAAGAGCGGCAGGAAAAGGAACGACTCCAGCTTCAGGCCGCTGAAGACAGGCCCAAAGTGGTCTTTGCCGATGCGGTGTCGGTCTCGGAAGGCACCATCCTTATTGGCGAGCTGGCAAAAATCCTCAAAGGCAATGGAATAGAAATTGGGCAGAACCGCTTGTTTGAAAGGCTCCGACAGGACGGCTTCCTCATCAAGCGCAAAGGCACCGATTACAATGCACCGACCCAGAAGGCAATGGAACTGGGGCTGTTTAGGGTCAAGGAAACCGCCATCACCCATTCAGACGGACATGTCACCATTTCCAAGACCACTAAGGTGACCGGCAAAGGACAGCAGTATTTTATCAATTATTTTCTCGGTGGAGGTGCGAATGGCCATGGACAGGCGTAACAGCGAAGGATACCCCGACCCCACCGCCGCAGAAGCCCTGACAAACGTGGCTCTGGAGGAAAAAGCAAAAGTAAAGCAATACCGCCCGCTTGTCTATATTTGCTCGCCCTTTGCGGGGGATATTGACTACAATACAAGCCGTGCCCGCGGTTATTGCCGGTTTGCGGTCAGCGAGGGGTGTATTCCCCTTGCACCGCACCTCCACTACCCACAGTTCATGGATGACACCGATAAGGAAAGCCGTGAGCTTGGGCTATTTTTTGCACTGATTCTCCTTACCAAATGTGACACGGTGTGGGTGTTCGGCAGCCGGATTTCGGATGGAATGACCCGAGAAATTGCCAAAGCCAGGAGATGCGGGATTCCGATCCGGTACTTTAACGAGAAATGCCAGGAGGTGCAAGGCACATGAAAATAGCGGTGGGTAACAGTCGTATGGATAAGAAGTGGAAAAACAAGGACATTTCATGGGAGGAATTCAAGAACACTGTCCGCACCACAAAACGCACGACGGAGACAGTGTCCGAGTTTCGCAAAATGAGCAAGCCCCAGCAGGATGAGGTCAAAGACATCGGCGGTTTCGTGGGCGGTGCTCTGCGGGAAGGAAAGCGCAGGAACGGTTACGTTATATGCCGATCCCTGCTGACCCTCGACATGGACTATGCTACCTCCGACATCTGGGGGCAGATAGAAGCGCTTTATGATTGGTCGTGCTGTGTCTACTCTACCCATAAGCATACACCGGAAGCACCTCGCCTGCGGCTGGTCGTTCCCCTTGCCCGGGAGGTCAGCGAAGATGAATATCCAGCATTGGGACGAATGGTAGCAAAGGAAATCGGTATTGATTTGTTTGACGACACGACATACGAACCCTCACGGCTGATGTATTGGCCATCCACACCCTCTGACGGCGAGTTTGTGTTTTGTGAAAAGGAAGGCGAGCTGCTTGATCCCGATGTTTACCTCTCCAAATACGCTGATTGGCGGGACACCTCCATGTGGCCTACCTCGAAACGGCAGTCGGAGGTGCTGGAGCGCAGGCTAAAACAGCAGCAGGACCCCCTTGCCAAAGGTGGTGTAGTCGGCGCCTTCTGCCGGGCTTATTCCATAGAGGATGCAATCGAAGCATTCCTTTCAGATGTGTACGAGCCTTCGACTATGGCAGGCCGCTATGATTATATTCCCGCCGACAGTTCGGCAGGTGTGGTGGTCTACGACGGTAAGTTCGCCTACAGTCACCACGCTACAGACCCGGTGTGTGGAAAGCTGCTCAATGCCTTTGACCTGGTGCGGCTCCATAAATTCAGTGAACTTGATGAAAAGGCATCTTTTAGAGCCATGTCCGATTTCGCTGTTAAGGATGAGCGTGTTAAGGTGCAGCTTGCCGAGGAGCGCCGGGCGCAGGCGGAAGCCGAATTTACCGATGAAGACAACTGGCAGAGCCAGCTTGAACTAGATAAAACGGGTGCTGTAAAGGACACGCTTACCAATATCTCCATCATCCTGCGATTTGACCCAAATCTAAAGTCCATTGTGTTCAACCAGTTTAAGAACATGATCGACGTCATCGGCGAACTCCCCTGGCCCCAGGTGAAGCCCGGCTGGAGTGATACCGACCTTGCCTGCGCCAAGCTGTACTTCGAGCGCAGCTATGGGATTTGGTCACCAACTAAATTTAAGGATGCCCTGCTGGGCGTAGTTTCCGTGGAGCGGCTGTATCATCCGGTCAAGGAATACCTTGGCAAGCTATCCTGGGATGGCACCGAGCGGCTGGACACCCTGCTCATCGACTATCTAGGCGCAGATGACACGCCCTATGTCCGGGCAGTGACAAGAAAAACCTTGGTGGCGGCAGTTGCCCGCATCTATCAGCCGGGAATAAAGTTTGATTCCATCCTTGTGCTAAACGGTGCACAGGGTATCGGTAAATCCACGCTCTTTGCCCGGTTGGGTGGCCAGTGGTACTCCGATTCCCTTGCTATATCCGATATGAAGGATAAGACTGCGCCGGAGAAGCTGCAGGGCTATTGGATATTGGAGCTGGGCGAACTGGCGGGTATTAAGAAAATGGATGTGGAGACGGTAAAATCCTTCATTACCCGTGTAGACGACAAATATCGACAATCCTACGGTGTCACAGTGGAAAGCCATCCGCGCTCCTGCATTATCGTCGGCACCACCAACAGCGATGGTGGATTCTTAAGGGACATTACTGGGAACCGCCGCTTCTGGCCGGTACGGGTACAGGGCGCGGGCAAGTACCACGCATGGGAACTGACCGATGTTGACCAAATTTGGGCTGAAGCCATTGAACGCTATAACGAGGGTGAGGAGTTATTCCTTAAAGGTAGCCTTGCGGAGGAAGCCGTCACCCAGCAGCGCGATGCCATGGAGGGTGACGACCGTGAAGGTCTGGTAGCTGAATACCTCGATACTTTGTTGCCGGAAAACTGGGACGGCATGGACTTATATGCCCGCCGGAATTTCTTAAATGGCGGTGAATTTGGAGGAGATACGCCCAAAGGAACGCTGCGGCGTAAACAAGTCTGCATTATGGAGATATGGTGCGAGTGTTTTTGCAAAAACCGCGAAGCCATCAAGAAGGCTGATTCATACGAGATTGAGGGCATTCTGGGCAAGATCGGTGGTTGGGAGAAGTTCACTGGTAACAAGACGGGCAAAAAGAATCTGTCCCTTTATGGTCCCCAGCGGGTGTTCGTCCGCTCCGAAAAGGAGGTGTAGGCATATGCTCAACATTCCAGCTATGCCAAAACCCCATACCATGGGCAGGGCCGCAAGCCCCATATTTACCAGCCTTCTTGCTTTGCCTGTTCCCATTGTGCCTAAAAATCATCTATTAAATGTTGTAGTTATAAGTAATAAAGGGATAATGGGCACGTGTAAGCGCGTATACGCGCGTAAGAGTTTAAAGTGCTTGGGCACAGACATGGGCACAAGGAGGTTCTTATGCGCGAGAAACTGATAGAACAAAAACTTGTCCGGGCTGTGAAAATGGCTGGAGGGCTTGCCTTGAAGCTTGTATCGCCTGGATTTGATGGAATGCCCGACCGCCTTATACTTTTACCCGGTGGAAAGATGGCCTTTGTCGAGGTAAAGGCCCATGGAATGAAACCCCGGCCTTTGCAGACTCGCAGGCATGGAATGCTCAAGCGGCTGGAATTTAAGGTTTATGTCATTGACGATGAAGTGCAGATTGGAGGGATACTTGATGAAATACAATCCACATGAATATCAGGTTTTTGCTACTGAGTATATCCTCCAGAATCCCATTTCCGCAATCCTGCTGGATATGGGTCTTGGCAAGTCAGTAATTACACTGACCGCTGTCTTTGACCTGACGCTGGACAGCTTTCAAATCCGTAAGGTGCTGGTTATCGCCCCGCTGCGAGTCGCCCGTTATACATGGCCTGCCGAGATTGAGAAATGGGACCACCTGCACGGGCTGAAATATTCGGTTGCCATCGGAAACGAGCGAGAGCGCAAGGCGGCTCTCCTGCAAAAAGCTCAAGTCTACCTCATCAACCGGGAGAACGTAGAATGGTTGGTACAAAAGAGCGGGCTTCCCTTTGACTACGATATGGTGGTGGTCGATGAGTTGTCCTCCTTTAAGTCCCATCAGTCGAAAAGGTTTAAGAGTTTTATGAAAGTCCGGCCTTTAGTAAAAAGGATGGTTGGCTTAACCGGCACTCCTTCCACAAATGGTTTGATGGATTTATGGGCAGAATATCGGCTTTTGGATATGGGCCATCGGCTGGGACGCTTTATTGGACAGTACCGAAGTGCTTTCTTTGTACCCGACAAGCGCAATGGCCAGGTAGTATTTTCCTACAAGCCAAAGCCTGGCGCGGATGATGTTATTTACCGCCTTATTTCCGACATTACCATCAGCATGAAGAATACCGACTACTTGAAGCTGCCGGAACTGGTGATGAACGAGGTTCGCGTTAAAATGTCGCCCATTGAGGAGAAACACTACCGGACCATGAAGGATGAGATGGTGTTGTCCTTAAAGGGCAAGGAGATTGATGCTGCCAACGCGGCGGCCTTATCTGGGAAGCTCCTGCAGATGGCAAACGGTGCTGTCTATGACGAGAGCCACGGGGTGGCCCACCTGCATGACCGTAAACTGGACACCCTTGAGGATTTGATTGAAGCCGCCAACGGCAAGCCTGTCCTTATCGCTTACTGGTTCAAGCATGACCTGGAGCGGATACTGGAGCGTTTCCCAGCGGAACGACTGGACAGTGCCCATTCCATCAAACGATGGAATGATGGCGAAATCCCTGTGGCTGTTATCCATCCGGCTTCTGCCGGGCACGGACTGAACTTGCAGGCTGGCGGCTCTGCCCTGGTTTGGTTCTCACTGACGTGGAGCCTGGAACTCTACCAGCAGACCAATGCCAGGCTCTGGCGGCAGGGGCAAAAGAACACGGTGGTTATCCACCATATCATCGCCGAAGGCACGATTGACGAGCAGGTTATGAAAGCCCTGCGGCAAAAGGATAAAACCCAGACTGCATTAATTGATGCGGTAAAAGCAGCGTTGAAGGAGGATTGCGTATGAATATCGTTTGGCAGTATTTAGATAAAAAAGCGGCGGCAATTAACGCTTTGAAAGACTATAGCAGCATGCAGTACATTATTGACCACACCGATGAAGAGATTGCAGGCATCCAAGAAAGAATGAATTCTCCAAGAAGCCCCAAGCTAACTGGAATGCCGTCAGCACATGACCCCAAAGCGGGTGAAAACAAGCTGGCTGCATGTATTGATGAAATCGATGTTCTAAAAGAGCGTTACAGGCAAGCTCTGGAATACATGAATTGGTTTCAGCCTGCCTGGGAAGCACTCTCTGAAGAAGAGAGATTTGTTCTGCAGGAATTCTATCTGAACGTGGAACACAAACAAATCCAAGCGGTATTAAACATTTGCGATCGGTTCAACATTGAGCGGTCTTCCGCCTACAATAAGAAAAACCGTGCGCTGCAGCATCTGGCACTACTCTTGTATGGCAAATGAGTAATTTCGCGGACGATTTTTTAATTTCGCGGTGTTATTATAGTATTATCGAAAACTATGCAATAGCCTTCTCGGGAATACCCGCGAGGGCTTTTTGTTTGCCGAAAAAGAGGTGACCCAATGCCCTACAAACCCAAACGGCCATGTTCCCACTCAGGTTGTCCGAAATTGACAGACGGCAGGTTCTGTGCGGAGCATGCCAAGATGGAGGCTAAACGATACGAGCGATACCAGCGTGACCCTGCTGTAAAGAAACGCTACGGCAGGACTTGGAAGCGAATCCGAGACAGGTACATTGCCGCCCATCCCCTTTGCGAGCAGTGTGAAAAGCATGGACGGCTGACACCCGCCGAGGAAGTACACCACATTAAGCCGCTTTCTCAAGGCGGCACAAACGACTATGCCAACCTTATGGCCTTGTGTACCCCCTGTCATTCCGGGATTACTGCCCGCGAAGGCGGACGCTGGGGACGGTAGGGGCGGTCAAAATCTCTATGACCCTCTTCCCGTGCAACGGGCGGGGGGTCACGCGCGCAAAAATTGCAGTTCAAACGGGGGATTAACCCGCCACAGCAAGGAGGAGGTGACGACGCGTGGCAAAAGACGGAACCAACAGAGGCGGCAGGCGCGTCCGAGCAGGCGATAAGCCGCAGCCCCTTGCAGATAAAATTACAAAAGGCAAGGCTGCAAAAGTGCTTGAAGTGCCGGACATTCACCCTGAATCGATGCTGGAAGCAGAAGATCTGGACGGAGCCGCCGACTTATACGGCGAGGATATGCCGACCCCGAGCGATTACCTTAGCTCAAGGCAGAAAGATGGTAAGCCCCTGGGTGCAGATGCTCTATTCATAGAAACATGGAGATGGCTCAAGGAGCGCGGATGTGAGAAATTCGTCAATCCAAGGCTCATCGAAGCATATGCACAGGCATTTACCCGCTACATTCAGTGCGAGGAAGCCATAAGCACATACGGGCTTTTGGGGAAGCACCCAACTACAGGCGGTGCCATAACCAGTCCCTTTGTGCAGATGAGTCAGTCGTTTCAAAAACAGGCAAACCTGCTCTGGTATGAGATTTTCGACATCGTCAAGCAAAACTGCACCACAGCTTTTGTGGGAAACCCACAGGACGACATTATGGAAGCCCTCTTATCGGGCAGGAAAGGACGGTAACAATATATGAACACAACCGAGCGTTTTGAAAAAGTGAATATAGACCGGCTGGTGCCGTATGTCCGAAATGCCCGCACCCACAGCAAGGAGCAGATTCTCCAGCTTCGGGCTTCCTTACGGGAATTTGGCTTTGTCAATCCGGCCATCGTGGACAAGGATTTAAACGTCATTGCAGGCCATGGCAGAATCATGGCCGCCAAGGAGGAAGGCATTACAGAGGTTCCCTGCGTATTTGCAGAACACCTGACTGAAGCCCAGAAACGGGCCTATATCATCGCGGACAACCGTCTAGCTTTGAACGCTGGCTGGGATGCTGAGATGCTGTCAGTGGAGATTGCGGATTTGCAGGGGTCGGATTTTGATATCAACCTTCTTGGTTTCGATGATGCGGAGTTAAATAAGCTGCTGGGCAGTGTGGAAGATGTCAAGGACGACGATTTCGACGTGGAGAGAGAACTGCAAAAGCCTGCCATCACAAAGCCGGGTGACCTATGGCTTCTTGGAAAACACCGTCTTGTTTGCGGTGACAGTACAAAGCCCGATACCTTTACCCTGCTCATGGACGGCAAACTGGCTAACCTTGTGGTGACCGACCCTCCATATAATGTGAATTATGAAGGCACTGCGGGCAAAATCAAAAACGACAACATGGCTGGCGATAAGTTTTATCAATTCCTACTGGAGGCTTTTATCCTTACTGAAAAAGCAATGGCAAAAGATGCCAGCATCTATGTGTTCCACGCTGACACTGAGGGATTAAACTTCCGCAGGGCGTTTTCTGACGCTGGCTTTTACCTGTCTGGAACTTGCATCTGGAAGAAGCAGTCGCTGGTATTGGGGCGCTCGCCCTACCAGTGGCAGCACGAGCCGATACTCTTTGGCTGGAAGAAGGCTGGTAAGCACGCCTGGTACTCCGACCGTAAGCAGTCCACCATCTGGGAGTTTGACAAACCCAGGAAGAATGCCGACCACCCCACCATGAAGCCGGTGCCGCTGATTGCTTATCCCATCCTGAACTCCAGTCTGACGGGCTGTATCGTGCTTGATCCCTTCGGTGGTTCAGGTAGCACTCTTATCGCCTGTGAGCAAACAGATAGGGTTTGCCACACAGTAGAACTGGACGAAAAGTTCTGTGATGTGATCGTCAAAAGGTACATCGAGCAGGCAGGTGGTACGGAGAATGTGTTTCTCATCCGTGACGGCGTTAAAACAGCGTACATGGATGTACCGGGGGGAGCGGCGGAATAATATTTGCTCATTATTTAAATAAACAACTTGCTATTTCACAGCTTTAGAGTGATATATGTAAGCACCAAAGAAGCAAAGGAGGCTTACAAAGATGGAAATCAGATTCAACGTAACAGGCACGCGGCGCAAGGAACTGGTGAACGCGATCACCGAGGTTACAGACACTCCGGCCAACTATAAGGGTGCGCCGACCTTCGCCTATGAAATAGGCGACTTTACCGTAAACAAGGAGGGAACGCTCTCCTTTGACAGCATGACGGACAGCGACTTGGTTGAAAGGCTGCTTAATGAGCTTGCCGAGCGGGGTTTCGAGTGCGAAACCGACGATCTCCTGACCATTGAGATGCCGCTGGAGGGCTTTACCGAAGCGGCTCTTGAGAACCTCGACAGGCTCATTGCAAGCAAAGCAGAACTTATTAAGAAAGCAATTGGAGCGGACGCACTGCCTGTGGAACGGACGGAAACAACATTAAAGTTTCCATGGTTCAGGTTTGATGCCGACGGTGAAACGGTCACCGCCTACTCCCGCTTTATTGGTGCCCTTTGCGCGGCAGCAAAGGAACAGAAGCGAGTGACTGCCAAGGAAAAGCCGGTAGAAAATGAGAAGTTTGCTTTCCGGGTGTTCCTCATCCGGCTGGGCTTTGTGGGCGATGAGTATAAGGCGGCGCGTAGAATTCTATTGAAGAACCTTTCCGGCAACAGCGCGTTCAAAAGCGGCAAGCCGCCTAAAGCGGAGGTGACCGCCGATGAATAACTTTCCCTCCAGAGATATTGTGGAGCAACTGCGAAAGCAGTATCCCCACGGTACCCGTGTGGAACTGGTCAGGATGAACGACCCATATTCCAGACTGAGGCCTGGCGATAAGGGAACTGTGGACTTCGTTGACGACACGGGAACTCTATTCTGCATCTGGGACTGCGGCTCCACCCTTGGTGTTGTCTACGGTGAGGATATAGTGAAAAAGCTAGCGGTTGAAATGGAGGACACCATTCATGAATGAAAAAATTAAAGAGCAAATCCTTTCCATTAGGGCAAGCGGAGTCACAAACATGTTTGACCTTCACCGCGTTCAGTATGAAGCATATCTGCGTGGCTTTCATGAACTGGTGCTTTACCTGAAGGACCATAAGGGCGAATACAGCCGCTTTATCCTGACAGGCGAGGACGGCGAAAAAGAATAACAACAAAGTGCCAAGGCAAACGGAAACAGGGCTTCCTCGGAGGCTCTTTTCTTTTGCCTTTATTCACCGTAAGGAGGCGGTACCTTTGCGAAAACTAAAAAAATACAAGCCTACCGTCTTTATGGCGGAGGGATCATATTACGACAAGGACGCCGCCGATTACGCCGTATCTTTTATTCAAGCCCTCTCCCACACCAAAGGCTCCTGGGCGGGTAAGCCCTTTGAACTCATCGACTGGCAGGAGCAGATTGTCCGTGATGTGTTTGGTGTCCTCAAGCCCAACGGCTACCGCCAGTTTAACACGGCCTATGTGGAGATACCCAAGAAGATGGGAAAAAGCGAACTGGCTGCAGCCATTGCCCTGCTTCTCACCTGTGGTGACGGTGAGGAACGGGCTGAGGTGTACGGCTGTGCTGCAGATCGCCAGCAGGCGTCCATCGTGTTTGAGGTGGCAGCTGACATGGTTCGCATGTGTCCGGCCTTATCACGGCGGGTTAAGCTGCTGGCTTCCACCAAGCGGCTGATATACCTGCCAACTAACAGCTTCTATCAGGTGCTGTCCGCTGAGGCTTACTCCAAGCACGGTTTCAACATCCACGGTGTGGTGTTTGATGAACTTCATACCCAGCCCAATCGCAAGCTGTTTGATGTCATGACCAAAGGATCAGGTGATGCAAGGAGACAGCCGCTGTACTTTCTCATTACCACAGCAGGCACAGACACACAGAGCATCTGCTATGAGACACACCAAAAAGCCCTCGACATCATTGAGGGCAGAAAGTGTGACCCCACCTTCTATCCTGTGATATATGGTGCGAAGGAAGAGGATGACTGGACTGACCCCAAGGTGTGGAAGAAAGCAAATCCCAGCCTGGGGATCACGGTTGGTATCGACAAGGTAAAGGCCGCCTGTGAAAGTGCGAAGCAAAACCCGGCTGAGGAGAACAGCTTCCGGCAATTGCGCCTGAACCAGTGGGTCAAGCAAGCCGTCCGCTGGATGCCCATGGCGAAATGGGATGCCTGCGCATTTCCGGTAGAGGCAGCAAGCCTTGAGGGACGGGTTTGTTACGGTGGGTTAGACCTTTCTTCCACCACGGACATCACGGCATTTGTGCTGGTGTTTCCGCCGGAGGATGAAGCGGACAAATACACTGTTCTCCCGTTCTTTTGGATGCCGGAGGATAACATTGACCTGCGCGTCCGGCGAGACCATGTACAGTACGACCTTTGGGAGAAGCAAGGATATATACTGACCACCGAAGGGAATGTGGTACATTACGGCTTCATCGAGAAGTTCATTGAAAGCCTGGGTGAACGGTACAACATCCGCGAGATCGCCTTTGACCGCTGGGGAGCGGTACAGATGGTGCAGAATCTGGAGGGTCTAGGCTTCACGGTGGTTCCCTTCGGTCAAGGCTTTAAGGATATGTCGCCGCCCACCAAGGAACTGATGAAGCTGACGCTGGAGGAGAAGCTTGCCCATGGCGGCCATCCGGTACTGCGGTGGATGATGGATAACATTTTCATTAAGACCGACCCGGCGGGTAATATCAAGCCGGATAAGGAGAAATCCACCGAGAGGATTGACGGCGCGGTGGCGACAATTATGGCACTTGACCGGGCGCTGCGAAATGGCAGTGGTCCCAGCGGCACTTCAGTCTATGATGAAAGGGGGCTATTGATTCTATGAGTATATTTTCCCGACTGTTCCGCACAAGAGATAAGCCACAAAACCATGTGGGCAGCGGGTTTTCATTTCTGTTCGGCAGTACTACCAGTGGCAAGACTGTCAACGAGCGAACGGCCATGCAGACCACGGCGGTGTATGCCTGTGTGAGAATATTGGCTGAAGCCATTGCAGGGCTTCCCCTGCACATATACCGCTATCGCTTGGACGGAGGTAAGGAGCGCATAAGCCAGCACCCGCTGTACTACCTCCTCCATAACGAACCCAACCCAGAGATGACTTCATTTGTGTTCCGAGAGACACTGATGAGTCATCTTTTACTTTGGGGTAATGCCTATGCGCAGGTTATCCGGGACGGGCTAGGGAGGGTGCTGGGGCTATACCCTCTTCTCCCTAACAAAATGGATGTTCACCGCTCTGCAAGCGGTGAACTGGTCTACACCTATTACCGTGACGTGGATGAAAGCGGACTAAAACCAAAAGGTGGCTATATCACCCTGCGGCGTGATGAAGTCCTGCATATACCCGGCTTGGGCTTTGACGGACTGGTCGGCTACTCGCCCATTGCCATGGCCAAAAATGCTATCGGCATGGCGATGGCAACGGAGGAATACGGCGCGTCCTTTTTTGCCAACGGAGCCAATCCGGGAGGGGTGCTGGAGCATCCTGGCGTGGTCAAAGACCCGAAACGGGTGCGGGAAAGCTGGAACACTGTGTATCAGGGCAGTGCCAACGCCCATCGCATTGCAGTGCTGGAGGAGGGCATGAAGTTTCATCAGATTGGCATCCCACCAGAGGAAGCACAGTTTTTACAGACCCGTAAATTCCAGATCAACGAGATCGCCCGCATTTTCAGGGTACCGCCCCACATGGTGGGGGATTTGGAGAAGTCGAGCTTTTCAAACATTGAGCAACAAAGCCTTGAGTTTGTAAAATACACCCTCGACCCGTGGGTGGTGCGTTGGGAGCAGGCTTTACAGCAGTCTCTTCTCCTGCCATCTGAAAAGCCCAGATATTTTGTGAAGTTCAATGTGGACGGGCTGCTTCGAGGTGATTACCAAAGCCGTATGTCCGGTTACGCTACGGCGCGCCAGAATGGTTGGATGAGTGCCAACGACATCCGTGAACTGGAGGACATGAACCGCATTCCCGCCGAGGAAGGCGGCGATTTGTATCTGGTCAACGGCAATATGACCAAGCTGGCTGACGCAGGTGTGTTTGCCAATAATCAAGCAAAGGAGGTCAGTAAATGAGGAAATTCTGGAACTGGGTGCGGGATTCGGATGATGAACGCACCCTTTATCTTAACGGTCCAATCGCAGAGGAAACCTGGTGGGGCGACGAGGTTACGCCCAAATTATTTAAGGATGAGCTGCTGTCTGCTTCCGGCGACATTACAGTGTGGATTAACTCTCCCGGAGGCGATGTATTTGCAGCGGCACAGATTTATAACATGCTCATGGATTATGCCGGAAAGGTAACAGTCAAGATTGACGGTCTGGCTGCAAGCGCTGCTTCGGTCATTGCCATGGCTGGCGGTGATGTATATATGTCTCCTGTGAGTATGCTGATGATCCACAATCCATCAACCATAGCCATCGGCGACAGCGAGGAGATGCTCCGGGCAAAAGCGCTGCTGGATGAGGTCAAGGAAAGCATCATCAACGCCTATGAACTGAAATCAGGGCTTTCCCGTATCAGGCTCTCCCACCTTATGGACGCGGAGACATGGATGAACGCCAAAAAGGCTGTGGAGCTGGGCTTTGCCGACAAAATTATGTTTGCGGCCAGTGAGGAACCGCAAGATACAGGGCAAGGCCTGATATTCAGCCGCCTGGCGGTCACCAACTCCCTGCTTGGGAAAATCCCCAAGCCCAAACCGAAAACGGGTACCCCCATTGAGTCGCTGGATAAGCGGCTCTCTTTAATTTCCCACTAAAATTTTAAGGAGGAAACGACAATGAGTAAAATCTTAGAACTGCGTGAAAAGCGCGCAAGGGCATGGGAAGCGGCCAAGGCATTCCTGGATACCAAGCGGGGCGGCGACGGGCTATTATCCGCCGAGGACACCGCAACTTACGAAAAGATGGAAGCCGATGTAGTGGCATTGGGTAAGGAGATTGACCGGCTGGAGCGACAGGCCGCCCTGGACTTGGAACTTTCCAAGCCCACCAACACCCCTATTACCAACAAGCCTTCTTCAAGTGACGAGGTCAAAACCGGAAGGGCTGCCGCCGAGTATAAGCGTGCCTTCTGGAATGCCATGCGCGGTAAGCGTACTGCAGATATACAAAACGCACTGCAGGTTGGCGAGGATACGGAAGGCGGCTATCTGGTACCTGATGAGTTTGAACGCACCCTTGTGGAAGCGCTGGAGGAGGAAAACATTTTCCGGCAGCTGGCCAATGTCATTACCACTTCCAGCGGGGACAGGAAGATTCCTGTAGTAGCATCCAAAGGAACCGCCTCATGGGTAGATGAGGGAGGGCAGATTCCTGAAAGCGACGACAGCTTCGGTCAGGTATCCATCGGAGCATTCAAGCTGGCCACTATGATTAAGGTCAGCGAGGAGCTTCTTAACGACAGCGTGTTTAATCTGGAGAGATATATCGCCAGGGAGTTTGCCCGTCGTATTGGTGCCAAAGAAGAGGAAGCCTTCTTTGTGGGCGACGGCTCAGGGAAACCCACCGGCATCCTGGCCGCAACAGGCGGTGGGCAGATCGGTGTTACAACGGCTGGTTCGACAGCGATCACGCTGGACGAAATGCTGGATTTGTTCTACAGCCTTAAGTCACCTTACCGCAAGCGTGCATCCTTCGTTATGAATGACGCGACGGTCAAGGCCATCCGCAAGCTTAAGGACAGCACCGGCCAGTACCTGTGGCAGCCGTCCATCAAGGAGGCAACGCCCGACACCATCCTCAACCGCCCGCTGTATACCTCGGCATATATGCCTTCCATTGAGGCAGGAGCAAAAACCGTGGTGTTCGGCGATTTCGGCTATTATTGGGTGGCTGACCGTCAGGGCCGTGTCTTCAAGCGACTGAACGAATTGTTCGCCGCAACGGGTCAGGTAGGCTTTATCGCTACCCAGCGCGTGGATGGCAAGCTTGTGCTGCCAGAGGCAATCAAGGTGCTGCAGCAGAAAGAATAAGAAAGGCTGGTGCGGCATGATGGATCTGTTTGAAAAGGTCAAGGCAAACCTCATATTACAGCACAGTGAGGATGATGCCCTATTACAGGAGTACATTTCTGCTGCTGTGAACTATGCGGAGAGCTATCAGAAAAAGCCGGAGGGCTATTACACCGACAACCCCATGCCGCCCACCACAGAGCAAGCCGTCGTTATGCTGTCGTCCCATTTCTATGAAAGCCGGGACGGCAGCACCGGCGGCTTTTTTGCCGATAATGTGCAGGCCGGGCAGCAGGTGTGGAATACGGTAAACCTGCTTCTGCGGCTGGACCGGGATTGGAAGGTGTGATACATGAGCTTTGGGAAAATGAACACCTTTGTAGACATTGTTACGACGGAGCCGGTTAAAGACAGCGAGGGCTTTTCGACAAGAAGCGACACTGTACTGGCAAGCGTCCGCGCATATAAAGAAGACCGGCACGGTAATGAAAAATGGGCCAACAGAGCGGCCTTTTCAAAAGCGTCTGCCCTGTTTCGCTTTCGCAGGATACCCGGCCTTGAAATCACAACCTCCCTTGTGTTGGTTTGCCCAGACGGCAGGTACAACATCATCAGCGTGGAGGACGTGAAAGGACGCGGCATGTATATTGAGGTGCTGGCAGAGAAGGAGGTGCAGGCCAGTGGCAAAGGCTGACGTAAAAATGCCGGAGGAATTTCTCTTGAAAATATCCCGGCTGGGAGAGAAGACTGACGAGATCATCCCAAGGGTACTGGAAGCTGGTGGTCAGGTTGTGCTGGACAAAGTGAAGTCTAATCTGCAATCGGTTATCGGCAGCGGCACTAAATATCCGTCCCGTTCCACCGGTGAACTATCGGATGCTTTAGGGCTTACCCCAGCCAAGCAAGACAGAAAGGGCAATTACAACATCAAGATCGGCTTTTCTGAACCCCGGCGGGATGGTAAGAGCAACGCCAAGCTTGCCAATATCATCGAATATGGCAAAAGCGGCCAGCCAGCAAAGCCGTTTCTGAAACCGGCAAAATCCTCAAGCAGAAAGCGGTGTGTGGAGACGATGAAGGCCAAGCTGGATGAGGAGATGAATCATCTATGAGCATTTTACAAGAACTCAACCAGGCCTTATCGGCTGTAGGCATCCCCATTGAGACAGGAGTGTTTAGCGGTGTGCCCCCTGATGAGTATCTCGTTATCACCCCGATGGCGGATATCTTTGAGGTCTTTGCCGACAACCGACCCCAGGCGGAAACCCAGGAGGTTAGGTTGTCTTTGTTTGTCAAGGGCAATTATTTGACCCGTAAAAACCAGCTGGTAAAAGCATTGCTGTCTGCGGGCTTTACCATTACCGACCGCCGGTATATCGGACATGAGGACGATACCGGTTATCACCATTACGCCATTGATGTGGCGAAAGAGTATGAATTTAAGGAGGAATGAGTTATGGCGACGATAGGCCTTGACAGGCTTTACTATGCCAAAATCACTGAAGATACAAACGGCAATGAGACTTATGCCGATCCAATACCGCTGGCCAAGGCGATGACCGCAGAGCTTTCGGTGGAACTGGCCGAAGCGACCCTCTATGCCGACGACGGTGCAGCGGAGGTGGTTAAGGAGTTTCAATCCGGCACACTCTCATTGGGTGTTGACGACATCGGAGTCAAAGCCGCCGAAGATTTGACAGGTGCCAGGATCGACGACAACAAGGTACTGATCTCCTCCAGCGAGGACGGCGGCAAACCTGTGGCCATCGGCTTTCGGGCGAAAAAGGCCAACGGCAAGTACCGATACTTCTGGTTATACCGGGTCAAGTTCGGTATCCCGGCAACAAACCTGCAAACCAAGGGCGAGAGCATCACCTTTTCCACACCTACCATTGAGGGAACAGTTATGCGCCGCAATAAGCTGGACGGGCAGGGAAATCATCCGTGGAAGGCGGAGGTCAGCGAGGATGACTTAGGTGTTGAACCTGAGATTATCACCGGTTGGTATGAAGCGGTGTATGAGCCGGTCTTTGCAACGGGAGGAGGCGGTGAATGATGGCGAACGAGGATAGAAGTGCCACCATCAACATCGGCGGCGAGGAGTATCAGCTGATTCTCACCACCAAAGCAACCAAGGAAATCGCCGGACGCTACGGCGGACTTGAAAACCTGGGTGCCAAGCTGATGAAATCAGAGAACTTTGAAATGGCCCTGGATGAAGTGGTGTGGCTGATTACGCTGCTGGCGAACCAGAGCCTTTTGATTCACAACCTGAAGAACAAGGATGACCAGCGGGAGCTTTTGACTGCGGAAGCGGTGGAACTCCTGACTTCCCCTCTGGAACTGGCGGCGTATAAAAACGCCATCATGGAGGCTATGGTCAGGGGGACCAAGCGGAATGTGCAAAGCGAGGATGAACCTTCAAAAAACGCCCAGGTCGAGTGAGTGATGATGAATTGTTCACTCGGCTTTTGTATTACGGCACAGTCCAGCTTGGACACAGTGAGGATGAAGCGTGGCTTATGCCCCTTGGCCTATTAATGGACTTGTGGGAGTGCCACAAGCAGTTCTTAGGGCTTTCAAAGCCCAAACGGGAACTGACCATCGATGATGTAATCCCCTATGGGATTTAAGTATCTTTTGGGAAAGGAGGCGGCATAAATGGCAGATAATTTTGGCCTCAAAATTGGCGTTGAGGGCGAGCGTGAATTTAAGAACGCCCTGCGGGACATCAATCAGTCCTTTAAGGTTCTGGGGAGCGAAATGAAGCTGGTATCCTCGCAGTTTGACAAGCAGGATAAATCGGTGCAGGCAATTACTGCCCGCAATCAGGTGCTCAATAAAGAAATCGACGCCCAGAAAAACAAGATATCCACCCTTGAAAAAGCTCTGGCCAATGCCGCCGCCTCCTTCGGTGAGAATGATAAGCGCACACAAGCCTGGCAGATCCAGTTAAACAATGCCAAAGCCGAATTAAACGGCATGGAACGTGAACTTGACCAGAACAATAAGGCGCTGGATGAGGCTGCCGAGGGTTTTGACGAGGCTGAAAAGCAAACCAGAGAATTTGGGGAAGAATTGGACGATACGGCGGATACAGCCGATGATGCCGGTGGGAAATTCGAGAAACTGGGTGCCATCGTTAAGGGTATCGGTATTGCGGTAGGCGCGGCTATGGCAGCAATTGGTGCCGCCACGGCGGCTGCGGGCAAAGCACTGTACAATATGGCTACCGATGCCGCAGCAGCAGGCGATCGAATTGATAAAGTAAGCCAGAGTGTCGGCTTGTCTACCAAAGGCTTTCAGGAGTGGGATTACGTCCTTTCCCAAAACGGCGCGGATATCGAATCCCTAAAGACCGGACTAAACGGCTTAAATAATACGGTGGACGACGTTATTAACGGCAACGAAGCCGCTGCCCGAAAGTTTGAGCGCCTTGGCATTTCCATAGATGACCTAAGAGGCAAAAGCCGTGAAGAAATCTTCAATATGACCATTGCCGGTCTGCAGGGCGTGTCGGACGAGAGCGAAAAGGCGGCTATTGCCAGTGACCTGCTGGGAAAATCAGCAGTAGGCCTTGCGCCGCTTTTAAATCAGACTGTCGAAAGCACCGAGGCCCTCAAACAGAAAGCCAACGAACTTGGTATGGTCATGTCGGATGATGCAATCGCTGCTTCAGTGGCTTTCACCGATTCCTTGGATACCCTCAAACGCACCTTTGGCGGAATAAGAAATGCTATCGGAGCGCAGCTTCTTCCGGGGCTGACCATGATTACCGATGGATTTACGGGACTTCTTACGGGACAGGAGGACGCAGGGCAAAAACTCAAGGAAGGTGCGGAGGAAATCGTCAGGAATATTACCGAGCTAATCCCGAGGGTGCTTGGTATTGTCAGTTCCATCGTCTCAGCCCTGGCCCAGGTAGCACCCGACATTATTAAAGCGCTGGTAGTCGGGATCGTGGATAATCTGCCCACGATCATTGACGCTGCGGTCAGCATCGTGCAAACACTGCTGGGAGGTGTGATTGATGCGCTGCCGCAGCTCACCCAGGGTGCATTATACCTGGTGCTTGCCCTATTGGATGGCATTATCGCAAATCTGCCTGCCCTGGTGGAAGGTGCTTTGTTAATCATCGTCACCTTGGCCGAGGGAATCGCGGACGCTTTGCCAGAGTTGATTCCGGCTATAGTGGAAGCAATAATTCTCATCGTTGAAGTGCTTTTAAACAACATGGATAAAATTCTCGATGCGGCGTTTAGAATTATAGAGGGCTTGGCGCAAGGATTGTTAAATGCGCTGCCCAGACTCATTGAGGCGCTGCCAAGGATCATATCGTCCATCATTAACTTTATAACCAACAACCTGCCAAAAATCATCGAGCTGGGCTTATCCCTCATCGTACAGCTGGCAATTGGCTTAATAAAGGCTATTCCTGAACTCATTAAGGCTCTGCCCCAGATCATTGCCGCTATTATTACGGGGCTTGGGAAAGCGGTCGGTTCGGTGTTTGAGATCGGCAAGAACATCGTCACCGGTTTGTGGAACGGCATCAAGAGCATGATCACATGGATCAAGGATAAGATCAGCGACTTTGTGGGCGGTATCGTCAGTGGTGTAAAGGGGCTCCTCGGTATTAAATCCCCCTCTACCGTGTTTGCAGGTATTGGTGATGATATGGCACAGGGTATCGGCGTGGGCTTCGACAAGGCTATGGACAAGGTTGCCAAGGATATGCAGGACGCCGTTCCAACCAGCTTTGATGTGAATTCCAGTGTGGACGTGAACGGCAGCGGTGGGATTGCCGGTTTCGGAAATAACCCGCTGGTGGTCGTCCAGCAGATGATTGTGCGCAGCGAGGACGACATCCGCAGGATTTCACAGGAATTGTACAACCTGATGCAGACCGGCTCAAGGGCGCAAGGCCGCTTTAGTCCGGCGTAAGGAGGGAGATAAATGGGCTTTATCTATGGCGGCATATCGTCGCAAAGCATGAAAATCAAGGCGCGTCTGACCAATTGGCAGACCTCTCCCTCTCTGCGCAATGCCTTTGTTACCGTGCCCGGCAAATCAGGCGTGGCCGATTTTGGCTGCGATATTGCAGAGCGGATCATAACGGTGCGCTGCAGCGTGTATCCCCAGCGCAATTTTACCGAGCTTGTGGCTGTACTGGACAGTATGGCTGAATGGCTTAACCCGGTTAAGGGCTTAAAACAGCTTGTGCTGGACGATGTACCTGAACGATATTTCATGGCACGGCTCTCTGAGTCCGTGGATTGTGAAAGGGTTCTGCGCTCGGCTGGTTCCTTTGACCTGCGCTTCGTTTGTCCCGACCCTTATGCCTATGCACTGGATGACGAGATTTTCACCATTTCCACAGAAGGCGGTCATGTCATTGAACGGCAAGTAGGCAATGCCAATTCAGAACCGGTGTATTTTTTTAAGGGTGTGGTCACCTCATCCTCTTCCAGCTATATCGACCTTATTACCAACGGCGAGGAACTGCGGGTTGTCGGCCCGCTGGCTGAGGGCGAGACCCTTGTCATTGATACTGGCTTGGTGACAGCCAAAGTGACGGATGCTGGCGGAAACACCCTGCGGAACGGCTTGCCGTGTTTGCAGGAACTGAACTTTCCTATCTTACGCAAAGGGATTAACAATATTGAAATAACCGTTGGGGATGCAACGTTCACGGAACTTAAAATACAGGCACAGAGCCGCTGGAGGTGATGAGGATGGCAGTTAAAACAGTCTTAACATTGCAGGAGGATTTTACAGGCGAGTTTCCTGTAACAGAGCGCACGTCGGCGCTGTGGAGGTTTAATGAGAGCGCTCCAGATAGCAATACCCAACTCATGGATTCTTCCGGACACGGACGACATTTTACCATTTCTGGCTGGTCAGGCACCACCGCTGCCCTTCCCCTTAGCCGGTTCGGTCGGTATTTCAGGCAAAATATCAATAACCCGACCAGTGAAAGAACCCACCTTATAGCTGCCAACGACGGCAGCTTTTTTAATAATTTGGGGGATAAAATTGCCGTAGGCGGCTGGATCAACCCGACCACCTATTCAATCGGTCAGACTTTTATCCCCATTTTCAATACCCGGCAAGGACCCGGACAGCCCATCTTTTATGTGTCGCTCTATCAGGGCAGACCGCGTATGATGCTTTACAACTCGGCGGGCTCGCTGATTCTTGACCAGAGTGAAACGCCAAGTTTCTCCATGGTCAATGGCGGCTGGTACTTCATCGCAGCGGTTATTGAGGTCACTGCCAAGACTTCGCAGATAATCCTCTGTGATCGGAGTAACGGTGCGGTTTGGATAGCTCCCAAGCGCACTTTTACTGGTACCCTTAATCCGTCCTGCACTGCTGATATCGTCATGGGCATGCTGGCTAACACCTATTATTTCGCAGGCGGCTTCGACGATTGGTTCTTGGAGACCGATTCGCAGCTTACCGTGGAAGACTTGGCGGAATATTTCAGGAGTGCTCTTCTGGCCAATGGTGCTGACAGTGCTGCCAATGTGGATGCTTTAACCGAGCCTGGGACAGTCCTGCTCAAGGCGACAGGCGGTACTTATCCCGCAAGTGGTGTCTTGTATACTAAGGCGGCTCCTTGTGCACTATCCGGCAGCGGTAGGGTGTCGGTAACCAGTGAGTATGTACCGGGTGTTACCTCTATTACAGAGGTGGAAACAGCCACTTCCGATAACTTGGAAGAGTGGTCGGTGTGGCAAAACATAGGCAGCGGCGGCGAGCTGCAGTCGCCGAACAGGCAGTACATCCGCTTTCGTGTAACACTGGCAACAACCGACCCATCAAGGACGCCTAAACTCTTGGAAATCCAGCTTCATGATATCCCAAGGCCTCCTTTTGAAAAATTAGGCTATGCCCGGCCTGTGGTACTGGACGCAAACGGCGCATGGGAAGCTGTATTGGAGAACGCCTTTGATATTATTGTCACCGGCGAGGTCAATGGCGCTGAGGTGCTGGAATTCAAGCTGCCCTGGGGCGACAGCAAGCGGGCGGCATTGGACAACGAAAAGTCGGTGCAAATTGTCAAGGATATCTATCGCATCCGTACTATCTCAGACGAAAAAGGAACGGACGGAGCTACCCTCACTACGGTGTATGCTGAGGCGGCCTTTTATGATCTGGCGTTCAGTGCAGAAAAGCAGCCCATCGAGTTTAATGCAGACACCCCGGATGTGCCGATGCAATATGCACTTCAAGGCACCGGCTGGTCTGTAGGCACGGTCAATGTATCCACCCTGCGGACATGGCAATGCATAGAAAAAAACGCCCTGGCTATTCTTCGGGCGGTACAGAACATCCATGGCGGTGACTTGGTTTTCGATAGCGCCAACCGATTGGTACACCTGCTGACCTTCAGCGGTAAGGAAAGCGGCGCTCTCTTTGCTTATAGAAAGAACCTTAATAGTATTAAGCGGGTGGTAGATACCCGCTCCCTGGTGACACGGCTTTATGCTTACGGCAAGGATGGCATGACCTTTGCTTCCATCAACGATGGCAAGGAGTATGTGGAGGACTACACCTATTCTAATGAGGTGCGGGTTTCCGCCCTCGATTTATCCAACTTCAGTAATCCGTATCAGATGCTGGAGTTTACAAGGATGCGGTTGGCCGAGTACGCCAAGCCCCGTGTTTCCTATGTTTTATCTGCTATGGACTTATCCACCCTGACGGGCTATGAGCATGAGGCATGGGAGCTTGGCGATATTGTCACCGTGGACGACCGAGACTTGAATTTAACCATTCGGACACGGATTGTCCGCAGAGAGTACAATCTGCAGGAGCCTTGGAAAACCGTGCTGGAGCTGTCCAGCAAGCTGAGAGAACTTGGCGATTCTTCAATTGAAACGGTTGCTGACCAACTGGCGCAGTCCGACCTTGTGCAGCAGGAAATCCGGGACATGGTACCTTTTAACCATCTGAGAAATTCACGCGCTGACGATGGTTTTGCCTATTGGCAGAACTCAGGCTTTGAGATTGATACTGAAAACGGTGTGACGGGAACGGCGTCCTTCAAGGCAATTGGCGTTCCCGGTTTGACCAAGAGTATGGCACAAACGGTTTATCCAGCTTCAAGGCGCACCTATACCCTATCGGCGCAGATTGGCTCGGAGAACCTGCAAAAGGGTGCGAATGGTCAAGTGGGTATTGAGGTGGTGTTTGAGTACGAGGATGGCAGCACCGAAACACGCTTTATTGACCTATTTTAGAGGAGGTTGGCGGCATGACATATTTTCAGCAGATTGCGCGGGATGCATCGCCCAGAGGTTATAAAGTCCTGCGCTCTATCACTGTCCGGCTCTGCATCACTGACTGTACAGGCTCAGTGTATTTTACCGACCTGATGCTGCAGGCTGGGTCCATCGCTACCGGCTGGGTAGGTCATGTGAGTGAAATTCAATGGACATTTGATGGGTAGGTGACGCATATGGTGGGAAATTTCATTCGGTTTACTGAAACCCTCAAAACAAAGGAAGAACTTCGTGTAGTCAGCATTACTGTCCGCCCTGTCATCGCCGATTGCACAGGCAGCATCTGGTTTACCGACCTGCAAGTGCAGGAAGGCGGGCGTCTCACCGGCTATACGCCCCACACTTCTGCGATGCTCAAGAATTCGCCAAATCCGCCGCGTTACCATAACGGCATAGTGCGAACTGGGGAAACCATCATCATCTTCAACCTTGGCGAAACCTCCTCGGGGCTGGACTGCTACATCTACCCCCTACAGGACATGGAAGCTGGAAGCATCTCTCTCTCCCAAGGTGAAGGCTCGCATAAAATGCACTTCCTGACGGGAGCAAACGCTGGCGACGAGATGGTGTTGCGGGCTTCTACACGGGAATGCCTGAAAAATGGGATGCCTACACCAAAGCACGGTTTTTACCAATATTCCGCCGCCCATGACAGCAAGCATCAAGTTCGGCTTCAGGAGCGTAAATCGGCACGGGTGTATTTTGAGTACAGGGAGATGCGGAAAGGACAGGAACGGCTATGAGGAACTATTTAAAGGGAAAGAAGTGCATGGTGTGGAGTTTCATGGGTAATGCCCGCATGTATCAGGCACTCTTTAATTACGGTGACCGGCTGGATACAGTCGGTATTTTTACTTTTGAGGTTAATAGTTCGGGAGTAATCAGTGAAACCGGCACCAGCATCAGCAGTATGCTGCCATATATCAGCCGCTGGCCCCATGTGAAGTGGCTGCTGACCATCATGAACCATGGGTCGGCTTCCATTTTTACCGCACTGCGTAACAACACCAACGGCGCAAAGGATATGTTTTTATCCGAGATTGTGAGGATCATGAATAAATATCCTTGGTGCGCCGGTGTGGATATCGATTTAGAGCGGGGCGGCGGCTATGAAAACAAGGATGCAGCCAATGCCTTATTTCGTGATATCTACCAGACCGTGAAGAACTACAATCCTAGCAAGCTGGTCAATATCTGTCTGCCCGGCATGACCGGTGTGCAGGGTTCGGTGGGGGGCGAAAACTGGTGTGTGTATGAGGACTTGGATGAATACTGTGATACTGCTGCCATCATGAGTTATGGCATGGCGTGGGCAGGCTCTGCACCAGGACCTGTATCCCCCCGTAGCTGGCTGGAGGGTATCTACAACTATGCCGTCCAAGTCATGGACCCGGATAAAGTGTTTTTTGGTCTTCCGGCATACGGCTGGAATTGGCGCATCCATGACACGCCCGAAAACCTGGGGATCACCTATCGGGGTGTCTCCAACACCTATTATGCGGCCCAGCTTTGGATGACCGGGGGATACAACTTTACAGGCAACGGCCCGCCACAGCCCATGATCCCCATCATCGCCTATTGGGATGATTACGATAAGGTGCCATGGGCATTGCCCCAGGTTTATGACTATATGGAAGGTTGGGACGCAGTGGAACGGCAAAGCCCACTGCTGCAGGAAACCTACAACAGGCGGCGCTATTTAACCGCCTATAGCAAAGAGCAGCGGACAGAGTTCGGTAGTATATTTGTCGACCGCAACGGCGTCCCGGACAGCTATACCGGTAATGTCATAGTGACGGAGAATATGGCGTCCTTGGGCGAGGACGGGGAAGCGGAGTATCAGTTCCAGATCGAGCAGGCCGGAGTTTATGATGTGGCTGTGCGGCTATGTTACCCCTTTTGGGACAAGAATGCCCTTGATGTATCCCTTGATGGTACACTAAAGTCGTTCTCAGAAAACCGCCTGTGGTGGCCGTACTGGCGACGGATATGCTGGCTTACGCTGGCTAAAGGTGTTTTCCTTTCTGCTGGCACGCACACTATTGGTATTAGTGGCGGTGTGCCAGGCACGCAGTTTTACGGCTTTCGGGTTTGCAGCAACTTCTCGGAAGCACCATCCGCTGGAGAAGCAACATATACGCTCTCTCCCCGCAGTTTCAAGGATGTGAACGGTGTGATGGCCGTGCCGGATCGGGGCTTTAAGCTAACCTGTGAGATGCTCCGCAGAAGACCTGATTCAGCTCTCGTCTGGTATGAGGATTTTCGGGATGGCAATATGCTGCCACAGAGCTATTGGACGATACTGGACGGTGAATGGACGGTTTGGCAAAACCCGGACAGCACAGCCAACCGCCCCTACTCCCAGCTTGACGGGCACGGCAGGCTGGCGTGGAAGTATGACGGTTTTTCAGACGTCCATATTCGGGCGCGGCTGGCGTTTCCTCAGAACGGCAGTGGACGAGCAGGAGTGTTCTGTGGAGACCTGTTTTGCTGTTTAAATATTGATACACAGCGGGTTGAGTTATACCAAGGCTCCACACTGCTGGGCAGCTTTTCCACCAGCTTCAACAAGACGCCGGACAGCAGTCTTCGCTCCAGTCCTAGCATGTACACCATTGAGATGCGAAAGCGCGGCAATACGGTCAGGGTATACTCCGGTGCAAGCTATACCTTGCGCTTTACGGCGACTGTTAGCCCTACGGGGGGTTATGCTGGCTACCGCTCGGATAACCGGACAGTATGTGAACTGTTGCGGTTGGGTGATGCATGGACGTATGAGCCCTATGAGGCTTTTGATGTACACATGCCGGACGGAACCACCAAGGGTTTCGGCAGGATTTCCCGCACTGGCGTCACATGGGATGAAGAATTCCAAGTGTTTTCAGTCAATAGTGATGTAGAGGAATCGTCTACCCGCTCCGAGAGCATTTCCATGGACTATGATTTTTTTCACTCCGACCTGCTTCAAATCACCTGCGGTGGGGATTACGCCGCCAAGGTGGTGCCAAGGGACATCAATGTGTGGATCTCCCGGCTGTTTCTCGGCGACGCAGATGGTTTTTCCATTCTGTATTATCAGGATGTGGACAGCCTTGTCTATTGGGCCAATGAAGCGGCATACCGTTGGAAGCTTCGGGGTATCGCTATTTGGTCCCTGGGGCAGGAGGATATGAGACTCTGGGAGGCACTGCCCAAGCAGGTGTGACAAATTTTAGTAATGGAATTTCAAGAACGCTTTTGCCCAAAACGGCAGGGCGTTCTTTTTTGTGCCGCTGGGTGCTGGCGTTAAACACAAATTACAGAAAAACGGAGGTATTGACAATGAGAACAGTTTGGAACTGGGCACAGGCAGCCTTTGCCACCATGGGAGCTTTTCTTGGCTGGTTTCTTGGTGGGCTGGATGGATTTTTGTATGCCCTCATCGCCTTTGTGGTACTCGACTACCTGACCGGTGTTATATGTGCCATTACGGACAGGAGACTGTCCAGCGAGATTGGCTCGAAGGGCATCTTCAAGAAGGTGCTCATCTTTGTGCTGGTAGGAGTGGGACACATCGTCGACAGTCAGGTACTCGGCAGCAACGGTTCAATTCGGACGGCAGTGATTTTCTTTTATTTGAGTAACGAAGGCATCTCAATCTTGGAAAACGCTGCTCATATCGGGCTGCCCATCCCCGAAAAGCTTAAGTCGATTCTTGAGCAGCTAAAAGACAAAAGCAGCAAGGAGGACGAGTAAATGAACCTGAGAAAACTGATATTTACAAACAATGCCTGCTATAAGGCAGGCAGAACTATCACACCAAAGGGAATCATGGTTCATTCCACCGGCGCGAACAATCCCTGGCTGAGACGCTATGTTGGCCCTGACGATGGTCTGCTTGGCAAAAATCAGTATAACAATCATTGGAACCAGAACAGGCCGGATGGACGACAGGTTTGTGTCCACGGCTTTATTGGCAAACTGGCTGACGGTAGTATTGCCACCTATCAAACCCTGCCTTGGAATCATCGGGGCTGGCATGCGGGAGGTACGGCTAACGACACGCACATTTCCTTTGAAATTTGTGAGGATAACCTGACTGACACTGGTTACTTCAACAAGGTCTATCACGAGGCGGTTGAACTTTGTGCATATCTTTGCAAACTCTATGGACTGAATGAGACCAATATCATCTGCCACAGCGAGGGCTACAGACAAGGCATCGCCAGCAATCACGCCGATGTGATGCACTGGTTCCCCCGGCATGGCAAAAATATGGATGTGTTTCGTGCCGATGTAAAGAAGCTACTGGCCGATGTGAAACCTGACCCTGCGCCTCCCACAGAGGATACCCTCTACCGTGTCCGAAAAAGCTGGGATGATCCCAAGTCCCAAAAAGGTGCCTTCAGGGTACTGGACAATGCCAAACGCTGTGCTGACGAAAACTCCGGTTATTCCGTGTTTGACAGCACAGGTGCAAAGGTCTATAGCGGTAAAAATGATGCAGCTTATGAAATCTATACTGTCGTTAAAGGCGATTCTCTCTGGAGGATTGCATCGGCAAAGCTGGGTAGCGGTGCCCGCTATCCAGAAATCAAGGAACTGAATGGGCTGACCTCGGATACCATCTTCCCCGGACAGAAACTGAAAATTCCAAAGTGATGAAAAGGCATAACAAGAGAGACCCATAGTGGGGATTATTCAATCCTTATTATGGGTCTTATTTTTTTGCACCCAAACCGTCCGATTTTACTTCCTCCGCTGGCTTATAGCAAAGGCTCTGTCATTTGCCTTCGGAGGAGGTAGTTCAATGACATATCAGCAAAAAGAAAAGATTAAACAAATGCGCGGCGAGGGTTTCAGCTATTCGAAGATAGCGGCAACGCTTGGCATTTCAGAGAATACGGTGAAATCATACTGTCGCCGGAACAACCTGGGTGGGGTCGGCACGGGAATCGCCAATCAAGCCGACGATGCTTTCTGTCGACAGTGTGGAGCCCTGCTCACCCACACTCCCAGTGCTAAAAAGAAGCGGTTCTGCTCAGACCAATGCCGCATGGCATGGTGGAATGCCCACCCGGAAGCGGTCAACCGTAAGGCGATCTACTCATTCACGTGTGATCATTGCGGTATTGACTTTGAAAGCTACGGCAACAAGAATCGGAAATATTGCTCCCGTGCCTGCTACGGAAAGTCAAAGGCGGTGCCGCATGAATAAGGAACGAGGGATCATCTACTACACAGCGGCACTGGCGGTTTTTAGAAAATGGCTTGCAGAAGGTATCATCACCGAGGAGGAACTGGCAAAAATCGAAACAATAATAGCCGAAAAATATGGCCTGTCTTCGTGCAGCATATATCGTTAAAACACTTGATATTACAGGCGTTTAGAGCGAATATGTCATATACGGAAGGAGGTCTCTTATGGGAAGAATCATTACAAAAACAACTCTGGCTGCTCCATCCCTTCCCACCAGAAAAAGGGTTGCCGCTTATGCACGAGTTTCAAGCGGAAAAGATGCGATGTTACAGTCCCTCGCTGCCCAAGTCAGTTATTACAGTGGATTGATTCAGCGGAGACCGGACTGGGAATATGCCGGAGTTTATGCAGATGAAGCAATGACGGGAACAAAAGACAGGCGTCCTGAGTTCCAGCGCATGCTTGCTGACTGCAGGGATGAAAAAATCGATATGATTATCACGAAGTCAATATCACGATTTGCCAGGAATACCGTTACACTTTTGGAGACAGTACGGGAGTTGAAGCTGCTCGGCGTGGATGTATATTTTGAAGAGCAGAATATTCACTCCATTAGCGGAGACGGGGAGCTAATGCTGACCATCCTCGCGTCCTACGCACAGGAAGAGAGTCTGTCGGCAAGTGAAAACTGCAAATGGCGTATCCGTAAGCAGTTTGAAAAAGGTGAACTGGCCAATCTGCGGTTCATGTTTGGCTACCAAGTTGTCAAGGGTAAGGTAGAGATTGATTCAGAACAAGCCGCCGTTGTCCGCATGATTTTTGCGGACTATATCAGTGGTATGGGTGGCGGCAGGATAGCAAAGAAGCTCAAGGAAATGAATGTGGCCACTGTGCATAGCGGTGACTGGAACGGTGAGCGCGTGATTGCCATCCTTAAAAATGAAAAATACACTGGGAACGCATTGCTGCAGAAAAAATATGTGGCTGACCATTTGACAAAAAAGCTGGTCTGGAATAAGGGTACTCTGCCGATGTATTATGCGGAAGATACTCATCCAGCCATCATTGATAAGGAAACCTTTGAAAAGACGCAGGCAGTCATGGAGCAGCGGAGCAGGCTTTACGGGGCAAAGAGTGATACCCGTAACCGATACCCCTTTAGCGGCATTATCCAGTGCGTAAACTGCGGCAAGAAGTATAAGCGGAAAGTCAGAGGTGGAAAGGCGGCCTGGCAGTGTTCCACTTTTTTGCAGGAAGGTAAAGCTGCTTGCCACGCCAAGCAAATACCGGAACCGGTGCTTTACACAACCAGTGCCGAGGTTCTCGGTCTGGGCGAATTTGATATGGATATCTTTGAAACTGAGATAGCAGAAATCAGGGTTCCTGAGTTTAACAAGCTGGTCTTTGTGTTCCTAGACGGACATACAGACGAAAAGGTCTGGCAGGACCGGTCTCGCCGTGAAAGCTGGACGGACGAGATGCGTCAGGCTGCCCGTGAAAAAGCGAAAGGGAGGCGGTAATATGGCATCAAACGTAAGAATAATACCGGCCACGATTCGCCAAAATTCTGCCAATGGTACACATTTGAATGCTAAACGAAGAACGGCAGCCTACGCCAGAGTTTCCACCGACAGTGAAGAACAATTGACCAGTTACGAAGCGCAGGTGGATTACTATACCAAATACATTAAGGAACGGGCGGACTGGGAGTTTGTTAAGGTCTATACAGATGAGGGCATCAGCGCAACAAATACAAAGAAACGTGACGGCTTTAAGCAGATGATTGCCGATGCTCTTGACGGCAAGATTGATCTCATCATCACCAAAAGCGTATCCCGCTTCGCCAGAAACACAGTGGACAGCCTGGTAACAGTGCGCCAGCTTAAGGAAAAAGGCGTAGAGGTCTATTTTGAAAAGGAAAACATATATACGCTGGACAGCAAAGGGGAGCTTCTCATTACAATAATGTCCAGTCTTGCACAGGAGGAAAGCCGTTCCATATCCGAGAACGTCACATGGGGGCAGCGTAAGCGCATGGCAGATGGGAAGGTAAGCCTTCCATACGGTCAATTCCTCGGTTATGAAAAGGGCGAGGATGGCCTGCCGAAAATTGTCGAATCTGAAGCCGAGATTGTGCGGATGATATTCCGTCTGTTCATAGAAGGGAAAACCCCATCGGCAATTGCCAAACACCTTGCCAGCCAGGGCATTCCGTCGCCTGCAGGAAAAAAGACATGGCAGGTTGCTACGGTGAAAAGTATTCTGACCAACGAGAAATATAAAGGGGATGCGCTTTTGCAGAAGGGCTTCACGGTGGATTTCTTGACAAAGAAGCGAAAGGTCAATGAGGGCGAGGTTCCCCAGTACTATGTACAGAACAGCCATCCTGCCATTATCGAGCCTGAAGAATTCGATGCGGTTCAGGCTGAGATTGAGCGGCGAAAAAGTCTCGGCAGACCATCCGGCTGCAACAGCCCTTTCTCAGCGAAAATTGTGTGTGGCGACTGCGGTGGTTTTTACGGCTCCAAGGTATGGGGTTCCAATACAAAATACCGTCGGGTAATCTGGCGGTGCAATGAAAAGTATAAGGGTGATAAAAAGTGTAAAACACCCCATGTAACCGAGGATGATGTGAAACAGCGTTTTCTTACAGCGTTTAACAGGTTGATGGGGTGCCGGGATGAACTAATTGCCAACTGCCATCTCTCCCAGAATATCCTTTGTGACTGCTCGGAGATTGAAGCCGAAATTAAGGAACTTAGGCGGGAAATTGAAGTGGTCTCCGAACTTTGCAAAAAGGCAATCTATGAAAACGCTCGCGTCACTATGAATCAAGATGAGTGGAGTGAGCGCAACAACAGCTATCTGGAGCGGCATCGCAAGGCTACGGAGCGGGTTGCTGAACTGGAAAAACTGAAGAGTGAGCGCCAGAATAAATATCTGATGCTTGAAACCTTTATCAAGGGCATTGAATCAAGCCCGATGGTATTAGGGGAATTCGATAATAAGCTCTGGGCGGTGGCGGTTGAGAAGGTTAAGGTAATGCCGGATGGCAGGGTGGTGTTCAGTTTTAAGGATGGTACACAGATAGAGGAATAATACAAAACAGCCCACAGTAGGTGTTTTCCCCTATTGTAGGCTGTTGTTGACACTTACTGGAAGGGTATTTTTGCGCTATTCTTTCTTCCAATAGCAGAATTATTTCGGCAAAAAAGGGTATAATGCTCTATAATGAGGGAATTATTATACTTTATGAGCTTCCCCTTGGAAGAATTGAAGGAAGTGTAATCATGCCAAATTTGCTTACAAAAATAGTGGGTTTTTTGAAATACAGCAGACCAAATAATGAAGAAGGTTTTGAATTACTGGAAGACAAGTATGAACAGGGGAAGACCACGCAGATGGATTCCTCTGAATATGAGGATGATAAAAGCCAAAATCAACAAAAGGATAATACACATTCTAAATCAACAAAAATAAGAAAACCAATAAAAGTGGAAGATTGGAAGTCTAAGCAGAACAGTAATGCCAAAGGCAAGTCTTCCATTCAACCCCCTTCTGTTTCTAATGTTTTTAAGGATGTAGCAACTAACAAGCAGTATATTGAAGAGATCTTTAGTATGCCCAGGAATCAGGATGTGGTTATCAGGGAGTTTAAAATTGCTAGAAAAACAAAAGCCTTTTTGGTCTTTGTGGACGGTATGGTGGATAAAACTTCGGTAAACCAATTCATACTTCCACAATTAATGGACCCAGATAATTTTGCGGACGCATCTAATAGCTGTCCAATTGATTATATTATAGATAATGTATTATCTATTACGCAGCTTACAAAGGCCTCTGATTTTAATGAAATAAAGCCTCAAATCTTAAATGGACTGTCGGTCTTGTTTATCGATGAATGCTCGGAAGCGCTAATGATGGAAACCAGGGGATTTGAAAAAAGAAATATTGATAGGCCTATCGCAGAGCAGGTAGTAAAAGGCTCACAAGAAGGATTTACAGAAAACTTAAGAACAAACATAACGCTGCTGCGAAGAATAATCAAGAATGAAAAACTTATTACTGAAATTATCCCTACGGGAAAATTGAACAAGGTCAACAGTGCAATATTATACATTGAAGGTATCACCAATCCCAAAATAGTGGAAGAAGTTCGCCGACGCATTAAAAAGATTGACACAGACTTTATTGCAGGGAGTGGTATGCTTGAGCAATTGATTGAAGATAATTATCTTATGCCCTTTCCGCAGGTCGTTTCCACTGAAAGACCGGATAGAGCGGCTTCATTCCTGGTAGAGGGACAGGTAGTAATTATTACAGAAGGGGATCCCTTTGCGATGGCTGCTCCTGTGACTTTTTACAGACTATTTCATACCTCGGAAGACTCAATGCTGAGATGGCAATACGGTACCTTCTTAAGAATTATTCGATTTATTGGGGTTATGTCCGCTTTGCTCATTCCAGGCTTGTATGTTGCTTTAGTGCTGTATCATCACGAAATGGTACCATCGCCTTTTTTGGAGTCTATTGTAAAATCCAGAGAAGCTGTTCCCTTTCCAACCATTATTGAACTTTTACTAATGGAACTTGCCTTTGAATTGGTCCGTGAAGGTGGTGTTAGAATACCTGGTGTGATTGGGCAGACATTAGGTATTGTTGGTGCTTTGATATTGGGTCAGGTAGCAGTCCAGGCAGGTCTTGTTAGTCCAATTCTAATTGTAATCATTGCATTAACAGGCTTAGGCAGTTTTACCATGCCTAATTTTTCTATGGCGTTGGCCATTCGAATATTACGATTCCTCTTTGTTTTTGCCGCAGGAATAGCAGGCTTTTATGGCATATCCCTTGCGTTTATTGTAGTTGCAGCTTTGGCTTGTCATATGAAGTCTTTTGGAGTGCCTTTCTTGGCACCCGTTGCACCCAGCGCAAAAATTAACCCCGATACCATCATTCGCCAGCCTTTATTCAATCAAAGTATGCGCTCAGATCCCTTTAACACACCCAACCGTAAAAGAAATGACAAGGATAACGGAGGTGATGCTAAATGATAAAGGATGGTAAGTTTGGAGTCCATGAAACTATCGCTTTGTTAACGATAACGATATCAGCAAAAGTGTTTTTTTCCAGTCCTTCTATAGTCGCAGCGAAAGTAGGGACGGCTGGCTGGTATATGACACTTATATCTGGATTTGTTGCCTTTTTGGCAACTGTTTTGTTAATCAGGCTTTTGTCGCTATACCCGAATAAAACGCTAATGGAGATATACGAAATTGTATATGGAAAAGCAGTTGGTAAAATATTATCCTTTATTTTATTTGCATCAATTCTTGCTACTGTTGCCGCAAACAGCAGAGAATTTATCGAAATCATGAAGGTATATGATCTTCCGCAGAGTCCTCCGAGTTATCTTTTAATATTATTGTTTTTAGTAGTAGGTGTTTTGGCTTACTGGGGCCTTGAAACAATAGCGCGGTTTTCGAAGTTGATGGGATTTATTCTGCTATTGGCGTACATTTCAGTTTTGGCTCTGTCTTTAAAATTATATGAAACCCATCGTCTCTTTCCTATTCTTGGATATGGGTTGGAAACAACATTTTTGACAGGAATGCAAAGATCCTCAGCCTATGATGAAATCATCATAATCGGGGTGATAATTGGTTCACTTCATGGAATCAAGCATGCCAAAAAGGCGGCTTATTTGAGCTTAGCCCTATCTGTTTCTATTATTTCGACAGCCTTGCTTGCGTTTACTCTTGCTTTTCCTTATTTTACTGGGGAGGAAATTACTGCTCCAATTTATCTAATGGTCACGCTTATTGAATATGGAGAGTTTATACAAAGAATTGAACCTATATTCTTTTTCCTTTGGAATTTCAGTACGGTTATTTCTATAGCAGTTTTATTCTATGTTCTGGTTATCCTATACGCTTATATATTTGAGTTGGATGACAAAAGACCCATCATTATACCTTTGGGGATTATCGTCATTTTTCTGGCGTTGATTCCTCAAAACATTATCCAAGTTACAGTAGGCATTGTAAATATGATCAGAAGCTATGGTTGGGCTTTCTATTTTATACCTCCTGTGGTTACGCTTGTGGTAGCGAAAATAACAAAGAGATATGGAGGCAGAACCCAATGAAAAAAATCATTTTAATTATTTTGGTAACAATGCTGATGTTAATTATGACCTCCTGTTATGATGCCAGAGAAATTACTTCCGTTTCGTTTGTACAGATGATTGGAGTTGAACAAGGTATTTCAGATAAATGGAGAATCACTGTAAAAATAGCATCTATGCAAAACGGAGATGACAGCTCAAGCAAAGGGAGTGAATCATCACAGCAAACGCAGACAAAAACAATTACAATCGATGCACCTTCTTTTCATGGAGGGATTAATTTGATTAACGCAAATATGCCGCAAAAACTGGATTTCACCCACGCCAAATTGATGGTGATCTCTGAAGATCTTGCACAAAATGGTCTAATAGGTGAATATATAACGCCCCTCATTCGCTTTAGGGAAATAAGACGAACTTTGAATGTTATCGTTGTAGAGGGAAGTGCTCAAGAATTCGTCGAGAAGACAGAGGCGTTTACAGGGGGCAGCCCTTCACGGGCCGTTATTTCATTATTGAAGCAAGGAGAAAATACTGGTTTTTATCCTCGAATCTCCCTGAATGATTTTTATAACGGTATTAAGTCAACTTATAGACAACCTGTCCTTCCTTTAGGCAATGTCCACAAGGAAGAAAGCTTTAAAGAGGATGGAAGAGCTTTTACCATGGAATTTAGCAATACAGGTGAATTCTTTGCTGGAGACACACCAAGGAAGGGTGGCAATTCTATCGAATTGCTTGGCAGTGCTTTGTTTGTAGACGATAAAATGGTTGGTAAGCTAAATGGCCATGAAACAAGAATGATGATGTTAATCAGAGGAGAATTTAATAAAGGGATATTCACCATTCAAGACCCTAAATCTCCGGAGTGGATAATACCTATTGATACAAGACTATCAAGGAAGCCTGGCATTAAAGTCTCAATTGAAAACGGCTTGCCAATAATTAGACTGGAAATCAAAACAGAAGGAGACATATTAGCCATTCAAAGTGGTATTGATTATGGAAACGAAAAAATGATAATTATTGTTGAACAGGAAATGGTTAAATATTTGGGGGAAGGCATCAATCGTGTTATCCGTAAGTGTCAATCGTTAAATACAGACCCGTTTAACTTTGGCAGATCGGCGGTAAGGCATTTTTCAACCATTCATGAATGGGAGAATTATAACTGGAATGAAAAATTCAAGGAAGCTAAAGTTGAGGTTAAGATAGATTTTAAAGTCAGGAGAACCGGTGGACTCTTGAGAACTTCAGATAATATGAGGGATGATTAATCAGATGAATATTTTTATAATGCTACTTATTATCAGTGTTGTAGCTTATACATTAAGCTACGCAAAATACAACTGGTCTATCCACAATAGGTTAGGGGCTATAGGTTTGGTACTCTTAACGGTAATTACATTTGTCATGGCAACGTTTATTTTGTTTGTTTTTGATTAACAAAGGGATTGAACAACTATGTTTCGGTATGTATGAGAAGATGAATTCAGAAGCCTTAACGTATTCTCACTTACTAAAACGTAATTACAAATAATACCAATTAAAAATTCCCCAAAAAACTATTGACATGAATAAAAAAATATGTAAAATAAATTCTGTAATTAGCACTCACGGGGCGAGAGTGCTAACAAACAATAAAATATAAAGGAGTTGTTAATCATGGCTGGATTAGTACCTTTCAACAGAAACAAGTTAAGTGTTAGGCCGACTGGCGGTTTTGAGGACTTCTACAACATGCTTGATGACTTTTTTAGCGATAGATGGTTCCCAAGCAGAAGTCTGGCCGCTGATACATTTAAAGTGGATGTTCAGGAACATGAAAATGAGTACTGCATCGAAGCTGAAATGCCGGGTGTTAAAAAAGAAGAAATAAACCTTGAATTAAATGAAGGGAAGCTTACTATCTCTGTGAACAGAGAAGAAGAAGTTGAGGAAAATAAGAAAAACTATATTCACAGGGAAAGACGCATAAGTTCGATGCAACGTGCTGTTTACTTAGCTGATGCTGAATCTGAAGGAATTAAGGCAAAACTTGAAGATGGTGTACTCAATATCACCATCCCCAAACTAAAGAAAGCCGACAACACAATAAAAATTGATATTCAATAAGCAAAGAATGCACATCGGTTGCCCCGCTGATGTGCATTAAATTTTAGGTTAAGAATGATGTGCTGGTAATCAAAGATTGCACCCGTATTCTAGCAATGCACACCCCTTCTTTAAAATCGTTGAAAGATTGCTATAGGGGTGTGCATTGTATCATTTTATAGTAGATTAGCCAAATATAATCTTTGAAATAAAAGTCCTTTAGATAAGGGCTTTTTGGCGTTTTACAAGAGAATATCAACCCCCCGGTCAAGGTCGAGAGAATAAATTTTGACCGTCCGCCCCGGAAAATGAACCTTTTGGCTGCTGTTTACGTCTTAGTACAAAGGAGGCAGAAGCCATGAAAAATAAAACGATTGTTGTTTCTCTTGTGTTTTTGCTGCTGATAGGTGGTGCTGTAATTGCTGGTAATCTTATGCGTGACCTTACCGGCACAATGACCTATGTCGAGCTTGAGGGCGGCTTCTGGGCAGTGGAGAGCGGCGACGAGCTATATATTCCAACAAACCTAGATGATGAGTATATGAAAGAGGGGCTTGTTGTCAGCTTTAAGGTTGTGGAGCGCCCTGACATGGTTGGAATCCATATGTCCGGGACTTACGTCGAGATTATAGATTCAAAATAACTGGACCCGTTTAAAGAAGATAACCTGGGATGGTCCCAGGTTATCTTTTATTCAGCTTTGAACGAAATCAGCTCTCTATTGTTGTTGGCAAAGGGGGGCGTGCCTAGCTCCGTTGAGCCGCTCAGGTCTAGATCTTCACTCTCAAAGATTAAGCGTATTGCCGTGGCCGTCATCAGGTCTGCTCGGTCTTGGTCGGAGTTAACATCTCCATCTTTGAGCCGCTCATAAGCCACATCAATCGATACTTTCCCCCGGGCTGAAATCGTAAAGTTATCAGAGATATTACTGGACCAGGTTTCGTTCTGCTCTTTGGTTTTCATCGAACCTGATGTTTGGGCCTTGTAACTAAAGGTGCCCTCACCGGCCAGAATCGGAATCTGCCTTTTCCCGTCGGAAGAAGTTACCAGCTTGTTCTCGGTCAATTGCAGGTCAATAGTCAGTTCTTCGATCTCGTAAGCAGCCTGGGAGGTCCCGGCGGGAGTTCCAGGCCAGTCTAAGCTTTCGGACCAGGTACTGCCGCTCACCGAAACCTGAAGTTTTCCGTCAGAAGAGATTTCTAGCGGCGATAAATGCGCCAGTGCATGTTCAACCGGAAAACTAAACGGGGCGTACGGGTGGAGAAACTCAACTTCCGCGGCGATGCTTCGCTCAACAACTTCTTGCGGGGTGCGCAGGGTATGGAGGGCGTCCATTTTGGTGCCCTGACCAAAGCTGTCGGCCCGGTGGGAGCCCATCAAATCCAAGCATCCGGGGATAAAAAGAAGTGTTAGCAAAGTGCAAATGAGGATCATGTGGAATTTTTTCACCGAGCTCACTCCCGCCATTCGTAATTGTAGCGGAAGCCGTAATCATTACCGAGAATTATACGAACTGCCTTTTTGTCGCCAGGTTTGCCTTCGGGGATGACTTTTTCGCTGCTCATCGTCCCCTGGAAACTGTCTGCTATTGCTGTTTCCCCTTGCGGGCTAACTAATCTGATGACACTCGATGTTGCACGGGATGGTTCCAGGTCGCCATTATCGAAGGACGCGGCCAGGCGGGAAATACCCCATCCTTCCACCGTTCTGTTCACTGTCAGGGTGGCTCGTGCACCGGGAGCAAGATAACTGGCGGGATCCGTCCAGGTTACGTGAAAGGTGCCGGCGTGCAAGGTTTTTCCGTTTTTGTCGGATCGCTTTATTGAGTAGGAGAAATCGTTCTTCCCGCCCTGGGATTCGTGATAATCAAACAGCTCCGGTCCGCCGTATGAACCTCCCACCACGGAAGCATCCACGGGACTGATGAAATAATCCCACCCGGTTAAATACCAGCCAGGGCTGCTGGGAAGGGTGATTTTTCCATTCTCAAAGGGGAGCGCGTCGGCCACAGTCGGACCGTCAATAATCTCGAAATAGACTGTATCTTCAATGCCGCGGCCCCGGATTGATACTTTGTACTTGCCCGTTGGCCAGCCATCGTCAGGTTGTTCCAGTATAAAGGTGCCTCTGCCGAAATCTTTGCCAGTCTCGGACTGGAATGTGTGAATCGAGAAGTCTGTGTCAAGGTAGACCCATTCAATGTCCAGCACATCTTCGTTGAAATTGTCATAGACAAACCACACATACAGTTTTTCTGTGTCCTTATTATACTTACTTACGACATCCACGGGAATAAAGTTTTCCACATGGCTGGTGACCATGGTCTCCAGAAATCTGGGGTCGCCGAATTCCGTAAGATCACCATATTTGTCCGTTAGAGCTTCCACCATTGCCTGTTCTTCCTCGGTCTGTCCGAAACTTCCCGGCTTAAAAGAGTCCTGAATATCTTTACAGCCGGTGAAAACAAAAATGGTGAGGAAAATCAGGCCTGCCAACGCCAAGAATCTTTTTGACATATGCTTCAACCTCCTCTGTAATTTTAAGTATAATAATTAGGAGGAGCATTGCTATCACCTGTATGGGTGATTATTTGGCAAAAAGCATTTTTTGTAGCTAAACATGTTTTTGTTGGTGTGTTGTGCTTGAATTTTTTCCAGTGGGGAAGTATTCTTGGTATATAGGGTGGCCTGTAAACCAAGCTTTTGGGTGGGCAGGCCAGAGTTTAATGAAGTGTATCAGTAGAATAGCAACGATGGTTGTCAAACACTTCATGTTCAGTTCATGTATTAAGGTTATATTTAGTTCAGGAAGGATGATGACTATGGGACGGGCAAGAGGAGGCGGCGGCCGAATGGGTGGCGGCGGCCGTGGATTTGGCGGTGGTGGAAGCCGCGGCTTTGGTGGTCGAACCGGTGGTAGCCGGAGTGGTGGCTTTAATCAGCGAGGCAGCAGTGGTAATCGAACCAATAGGGGGATAACTGGGGGAGTCGGTATGTTTAGGGGGCCGGTTATGCGCCCTTATCGGCCGTACCGCCCGTTTAGGCCCTTTTTCCGTCCGATGCGCGGCCCTGGAATGGGATGTAGCGGTTGCGCATTGCCGATTATGGTAATAGCTTTTGTGATTCTTGCCATTGCCCTTATTTCTGTCTTTTCCGCCCCGGGAGGGGGCTCTGGAGTAACACCGTCGACAATTGAGCGTGAGCCTCTACCGCCAGGCAGTGTTGTTGAGACCGGCTACTACACTGATGAACTGGGCTGGATCAGGAACGGAACCCAACTTACGGCCGGGATGAAGAATTTTTACCAGCAGACCGGTGTTCAGCCATACTTATATTTAACCGATAATATCAATGGCTCCCCGACGCCAAGTTCAGATGAGGTAGAGGAATTTGCCTTCGCCCTGTATGACGAGCTCTTTGTGGATGAAGCTCATTTGCTATTGATTTTTCTTGAGTATCAGGAGCAATACTCCACCTGGTATGTCACTGGAACTCAGGCTAATTCGGTGATTGATACGGAAGCAGCAGATATTCTGTTGGATTATATTGATCGCTATTACCACTATGACAATCTCAGTGATGAAGAGTTTTTCAGTAAATCTTTTAATGACGCTGGGGAGCGGATAATGACGGTGACTACCTCGCCGTGGATACCTGTTTTGATTGTTGCGGGGATTATCGTGATTTTGCTGATAGGTTTCTTCTGGTGGAAGAAACGCAAAGAGCAGAAAAATCGCGAAGCTGAGCAGACGAAAGAAATCCTCAATACACCATTAGACACCTTTGGCGATAGCAAGGTCGATGAGCTGGCAGATAAGTATAATGATGACGAGAATAAGAATGATAATTAAATAAAACTTAGGAGGTTGTAAGATGGGAATTTTGGCTAGGTTTACAGACATCATTTCAGCAAATATTAATGCCTTGCTGGATAAAGCGGAGGATCCCGCAAAAATGATTGACCAGTATCTGCGCAAGCTCACGGCTGACTTGGCAGAGGTGAAAAAAGAAACTGCAGGAGTGATGGCTGAGGAAAGCCGGACTAAACGACTGGTTGATGAAAACGAGAAAGAAGTTGCAAAATACGAAGAGCTTGCTAAAAAGGCGGTAATGGCAGGGAATGAGGACGATGCCCGTGTTTTCCTGACCAAGAAACAAGAGTTTGAAACCGCTGGGGTCAGTCTACAAACATCATACGCCGTGGCACATGAAAACGCTGTAAAAATGCGCCAGATGCATGATAAGCTGGTCAAAGACATCAATTCTCTAAACAGCCGCAGACAAGCAATAAAGGCAAAGCTTGCAGTGGCCAGGACTCAAGAGAGAGTCAATAAAATTGGTGCCACCGATAAAGCGCAGGGTAGTATGGGCGCCTTTGACCGGATGGAGGAAAAAGCCGACAGAATGCTGGACGAAGCAAATGCCATGGCCGAACTGGACTCCCAGCCTGTTGATGAAGCGCAGGCTTTGGCAGAGAAATACAAACACACAGAGACCAACGCTTCTGTAGAGGATGAATTGGCTGCGCTCAAGAAGAAGCTGGGGTCTAGTAAAAGTTAAGCAAGGAAATAGCTACGGGTGATTAATAAATTGACCGGGGATTCAAACAGACTCTCCGGTTTTTTATCTGAATTATTAGTCTAGGCCAAAGTAGAGGCACCCGATTCGGTCCAGGACCAACGCTCCTGTAACAGATTTGTTGCGAAACCGTTGCAAGTTTCTGTCAGTCTGAATTGTCTTAACGGAATTTTCTTGTAGTGTTATAATGTGTACAATGCTATTGCATTCCAGTGGCAAACATTTACGAGGGGAGCTGTTTACCATGGTAATTAGGGGTTACTCGCAACAGCAGGTGGAAGAACTGGCCAAGAATCACAAAAAACCAGACTATAATAAGATAAAGTGTAAACATTGCAAACAATATGTTGTACTCCAAGATGGGGTATGTGTTCAGTGCGGAGTGGCGCCGACACTCAGACCGCTTTGGTTGACAACGTTAATTTATCTGGGTGTTGGAGCATTGGCGGTATTGGCAGTATTTGGGGTCTTTACAGTAATTGTGGCACTTATCGGGTAGCTTGAAGCAACCGTTAATTCCCTCTAATTGTTCACGGGCCGTCGGCGTCTGCAGGCGTGCGTAGTCTATTAATGTTATACTTGTCACAGAGTCGCAGAGTGGTTTCATTGGTGGACATAGGGGGTAATCGCTTGAGTGAACAGCCTTTGAATAGATGGGATCGGATAAAAAGCAAGTTCTACAGCACTATTGAAAAACAAATTCTCAAGGAAAAGCCGTATAAAGTTGCCCTGGGATGCGCGCTTGGGATTGGAGTCAATTTCTTTCCCACACTGGGGTTTGGGTTTGTTTTTGCATTCTTTTTGGCGGTTATAGCAGGGGTGAGCCGGGCCAGTGCAACCGCTGTCAGCCTGCTAACAGGCCCCCTCGTTCCCTTGATGTATGCCCTTAACATATTGATTGGTGGTTTAGTTATCACTCCGGTTGCCGGCAAAGAAAACCTCACGGATCTGATAATCAGCCAGTATTCCAAAATTTTGCGGGTCGGCGACGTTCAGGAACAGATCTTTAGCTTCTTAGAGTTTTTTGGCGCGGCTTTTTTGTTGGGCGCCGTTGTTAACGCAGTGGTGATCGGCACCGGTTTCTTTTTCTTTGTTCGCTTTATCCTGAGGAAAAGAATGAAACATAGTATTTAGCTCCCGTGGCCGGTCCAGTATCATGATGGTACGATAAAAAAACGGGAACACGCCTTATGGCATGTTCCCGTTTTTTAATATCTGCCCATGTATGATTTGATTTCCCATTGATGGACCTGCTCCGCATAGTCGTTATATTCCTGATACTTGCCCTCGAGAAAGCGGTCCAGCGCATGTTTGCCAATTGCCGCTTCAATCAAAGGGTCGGCCTCCATCGCTTTCAAGGCGGAGTGAAGGTCATGGGGAAGGTGCTCTAGTTCTTTTTGTTTCGCTAGTTTATACAGATCGCCGTTTACCGGTTTGGGCGGCATAATCTTGTTTTTGATGCCCTCCAGTCCCGCTTTCAGCATCACGGCAAAGATTAAATAGGGGTTGGCAGTGGGGTCAGGGCTGCGATATTCAACACGGGTGCCGCTACCCCGGGAGCTTGGTATCCTGATTAGGGCGCTGCGATTGCTACTGGACCAGGTGATATATGTCGGTGCTTCGTATCCGGGTCGCAGACGTTTATAGCTGTTAATTGTCGGATTAGCAATTGCAGTCATCCCTCTTGCGTGTTTTAGCAGCCCGCCTATATAGTAAAGCGCTGTTTCACTCAAGCCACTTTCGGTATTTGGATCGTAGAAGATGTTATCATTATCCTTAAATAATGATTGGTTGCAATGCATCGCTGAGCCGTTCTGACCGGTCAACGGTTTTGGCATGAATGTGGCGTAGAGGTCGTGGTTTTTGGCAATATTTTTGACAATATCGCGGAAGGTTACCCAATTGTCTGCAGTTTGCAGGGCCTCGCCATATTTGAAATCGATTTCATGTTGTCCCGGCGCGACCTCATGATGGGAAGCCTCAATTTTAAAACCCATTTTCTTCATGGTCAGAACGATGTCCCGGCGGGCATCCTCACCTCTGTCGATGGGCGCTAGGTCGAAATATCCGGCTTTATCGTGGATGTCCAATGTGGGCATGCCTCTATCATCGGTGTGGAAGAGAAAGAACTCTCCTTCGGGACCGACATTCATTTCAAAACCCATGTCTTTTGCTTCCTTGAGCACCCGCTTTAAATTGTTGCGGGGACAACCGGGAAAGGGTGAACCGTCGGGGGAGTATACGTCACAAATCATCCGGGCCACACCCTTTTCCCGTGGCCGCCAAGGCATAATCTCCAGGCTGTCGGGATCTGGGACCAGGCATTGGTCCGATTCGTCAATGCGGGCAAATCCATCAATCGATGAACCATCGAACATCAGGCATCCGTCCAGGGCATTGGCTAATTCGTCCGTGGTAACGCTCATGCTTTTGAGAACGCCAAAAATATCCACAAATTGTAATCGAATGAACTCAATGCCTTGCTTAGATACTTTGTCAATCACTTCTTGTTTCTTGTCTTCAGAACAGTAGATGTAGAATCTCCACCTTATGTTTTAATAATGATTTTAATCTTAAATCGGAGTTTGGATTTAGTCGACATCCCGTTCGAAACTATATGAAAGAGCATCACTCCTCGTCTTTACTCAACTATTAATTATACCTGAAATAGTTGGTAAATAAAGCGGCGGGCTGCTAAGGATCCAAGCAGATAAGTGGGAATCATGGAGTAATCGGATTCCGATTGGCTCTCTGATAAAAATATTTAAGGATGCTGCTCTCTGCAGGAGTTGAGGCGCGAAAATAGAATTTGTTAGCAAAACGCGGAAAGGCAGATGATAAAATGGATATACCCCCAGTGCTCTGCAACAAAATATTGCGTGTGTTTGGCCCGCAGGGGCAGAAGTGGCTGGGGCAGCTCCCACAACTGTATCGCCGATGTGTGGAGAAATGGCACTTGAGCAATTGCCGGTTGTCCCCGGTTATTTCCTATAATCTCGTTTGTTTTGCAAAATCGCCGCAGTTTGGGCCAGTGGTCCTGAAAATCGGCATGCCAGTCCGGGAGCTATATACGGAAATTGAGGCCCTGACTCTATATAGGGGGCGGCAGATCTGCAATATTTACGCCGCCGATACCGAATTGGGGGCTTTTTTGGTTGAGCCGCTGGTGCCGGGTTATGATCTGACTACACTGAACAGCAGTAGTGAACGAATCGTGGTTGCGGCGGAGTTAATTCCACGCTTGCCGGTTGCTGCCGGCAGTTCCAGTGAACTGCCGACTTTTGCCCAACTTTTGAATGCTGCCTGTATTCGCTTTCGCAGCGAAAATGGGGGTGAAGCCCGGATGCGGCAATTTACTGAGCATGCGGAGTTTCTGTTTGCAGAACTTAATCAGCGTCCGCAGGTCCTGCTCCACGGCGATATGAACCACTGGAATATTTTACGGGCCGGGGAGCGGTGGAAGGCGATAGACCCCAAAGGAATGCTGGGGCCTGGTTGCCTGGAAGCAGGCCGCTTCATCACAAACGAGTTAAACATGGTGGATGCGTCCGCGCGTTTAGACTGTTTGCGAGAGGCCGTAACAGCTTTGGGCGCCGGTTTTGATGAAAATCCGAAAACAATCGCGCTCTGCACATTTATTGATAAAGTGATCAGTACATGTTGGTTTTTTGAAGAAGTGGTTGACCGAGATAGAAGCAAGCATGTGACTCAGTGTGAGTTGCTATGGGATTTTTACTGCGGATTGTAAAAAATCCCTGCGCAATTACAGGGATTTACGGGGTTTGAAGGTTTCACAATTTGTGTCTTCCGAACTATGAGCTCCGTTACTACCGCTGCGGGAACGGACACGTATAGACGTTGCAGCGCAACGCATACTCTTGTTGTGGACGCATTCTTCTACGGCACAGTGAATTTGATTTTTGGCCATACTATCCCTCCTTTGTCGGTACTATCTGCCAAAGGAGCGAAATTTATGCGTGGGGCGAGGTTGCGACGCTCGTCAGGATTCGACCCATTTTCAAGCCCATGGCCGAAGACTGCATCAGGCCGCGGGTGATGCCTGCGCCATCGCCCAAGGCATAGAGGTTTTTGAGATTGGTTTCGAATTGTTCACTAATCAAGATTTTGTTGCTGTAGAACTTTACTTCGACACCATAGAGCAGAAGTTCGTCACTGGCCAATCCGGGAACAACTCCGTCAAGGGCCTCTATCATTTCCTCCAAATCTTTCATGATCCTGTATGGAAGAACCAATGATAGATCTCCCGGGACAGCATCTTTTAAAGTCGGAGTAATATTGTTCCGATTCAGGCGCTTATCTGTTGTTCTACGGCCGCGTTTAAAATCGCCATAGCGCTGAACAATTATCCGGTTGCCCGAGAGCATGTTTCCCAACATTGCAATATGTTTCCCATATTCAATTGGCGACTTAAAGGGCTCGGTAAAGTTTTTGGAAACCAGCAACGCAAAATTAGTGTTGCGAGTCTTCAGCTCAGTGGATTTATACGCATGGCCATTGACCACGGCCAGATGGCGGTCATAATATTCTGTGGCAACCTCACCGGAGGGATTGCTACAAAATACCCGCACCTTGTCGTCAAAGGTGGGAGTGTAATAGACCAGCTTGCTTTCATAGAGGTTATCGTTCAGTTCCTTCATAATTTCGTCCCGGACTTCGACCCGGACACCGATATCGACTGTGCCGACAGCAGTTTTTATCTTATATTTCCGGCAGATATTATGCAGCCATTCGGCGCCTTCCCGGCCGACTGCCAAGGCGATTTTGCGCCCATATACGGCGTAAGTCTGCGGGTGCTGATTGGCGTTGCCCTTTTGGTCTATAGAATCCGAGAACTGTTCTTTGCTCTTGCTCTGAACTTGTACTCCTCTGGCAACGCCGTCTTCAACTATCAGGTCTGTGACCATGGTTTCAAAGCGCATTTCCACACCCTTGGAAGACAGATGTTTTTGGAGGTCGGAGTAGATTCTATAGCCCTCCTCGGTGCCAAGATGGCGTATAGGACATTCAATAAGCTTGAGGTTGTTTTGAATCGCTTTGCGGCGAATATTTCTAATGGCATCGTTTTCTTCTGCGCCATGAACGTGGGAATCAGCGCCAAAGTTGAGATAGATTCCATCAGCGTCTTTAATCAAAGCTTCTGTCTGCTCAAATCCAATTAGTTCAGGCAAAATACCGCCAACATCCGGTGAAAGCGAGAGTTTGCCATCACTGAAAGCGCCGGCGCCACTGAAGCCGGTTGTCACCCTGCAGCTGGGGGCGCAATGAATGCACCTGCCCAGATCCCGTTTGGGGCAAATTCGTTTTTCAATCGACCTCCCCTTTTCAATCATTAAGACTTTGAGGTCTTTATTGTTTTTGGTCAACTCATAAGCAGTAAAAATCCCGGAGGGTCCCGCTCCAACAATAATCACATCGTATAACATAGCCCAATTTTTTCCCCCTTTATGTACATAGTTTGGGCAATCAGCAATATTTCATGTTCTATCGGGTGTGGACGAACCGCCACTTGGAGAGCTGCGCTCCCCAGGCCAGATAATCTTCGCCAAACTGCTTTCGCAGGTCTGCCAGCACATGCTCTGCGGTAATCGCGCCCAGAACATAGTTATGGATATACACCGGGTCAATGCTGCGGAAGCTGTCCAGCGCCCAAACAGTTGGGTCTTCCACCGGCAGCAACCTGCCATAATGGTGATGATAGAGTGCCTCAGCGCACTCCGGTTGTTGGTTTAGGTCGTCTTCGAATTGAAAACTGATGGCGCAGCGGACAGTTTCCAGCAGACGTAATTCACGGACAAGGGCAAGTTCTTGGCTGGTTAGCATAATTTCAAGCCCGATATGTTCAGTTATGATTGCACTAGTCTCGTTTTCTACATCAGTCCAGAGTTTGCCCAATCCGCTGGCTGTGTTCAGAGTATGATACATGGCGTGTCCCAGCTCATGGAGAAGGATTGCCAGTTGATTGAGATTGGTAGTTGGTTTCAGAAGGATTCGTATATCATCGGGAACCGATACGGGGCAAACCCAGCCGCCAATCGGTTGCTCCATGATCTTAAAGGTCCAGTTCCGGGCATATTCGCTCCAACCCATTTTGTCGAGAAATAATCCAACCAGGTTGTGTGTGCTGGCAGCTTCCATGGTGTTTGCGCCCAATTGGCCCAGGTCCCGAAACCATGTAAGCCAATTCAAATTATACTTTCGCGTCAGTCTGCGGGCCACAGCAAGTTCGTTTCCAGATAGTCAGAAACGGTCTGCTTAACCTGCTCGCGGTCCAGGCCTTCGCAATGAAACACCAGTTCCGGGTAATTTGCAAAGCCAAAAACTTTCGCTTTCTGGTTTCGCAACACCATTAATTTTAGCACATCTGGTTTCATTCGTATGGCCAGCGTACTGCGGCTCGGATTATCATATAGGTAAGCGGATTGACTGTCCAGGCGATTGCGGAGCATAGATACTTCCGGGTCTTTGTCAACCAGGCCGCGAAGAAGTATCCTTTGTAGGTTAACGTCTCGGGATGAGGTAAGTAACTCCTGGTTAGCTGCAAGAAGCTGATAAATTTCGGCATCTATGTTGTTCAGGTTGTGCTCTGCGCGGTCTGCGTAATTTTCCCATTGCGCTTTTTGGCCGAGAAAAAACAAGTTCAGGTATTGTCCGGAAAAGTTTTGCATATAATCCCCCCGTGACATTTTATTCTGTTACTATTATAGCGGACTGGACAAGAAAAATGGAGTTTAGTGGCGAATCAAGCTTTGGCATCAAGCGGAGACAAAAAAATGAGTTCTCGGGAGAACTCATTTTTTTATAAACAATATACCGATGGTGTTGGGTCCACAGTGACTGGAGATGACACAGCCGGCCTGGGTAACAATCACTTCCCGCGCCTGGGTGTGTTTTTCCAGTTCTGCTTTTAGTAACGGTCCATCCTCACTAAGGGAGTGTGTAACAAAAATGCGCTCTGGAGATATTTCGTCTTTTTGGGCCAGGGCCGTTTCCAGGAGTCCGTTCAGCGCCTTCTTGCGGCTGCCCCGGAACTTTTGTGCAGGAATCATTTTCCCATCAACAACTTTGATGGACGGCCGGATCTTGAGCATCCCCCCTACTAAGCGGGTGATGCCGGAGCACCTGCCACCTTTATGGAGGTATTCCAGGGTATCGATTATAAATTCAGTTTCAACCTTTGGAGCCAGTTCCTGGATTTTCTCCGCAATTTCTGCTACCTCCAAGCCTTGGTCCCTGAAATCCACCGCTCGCATCACCAACAGGCCAATACCAGTGGACAGATTACGGGAATCAATTACTGTTACCTGCCCAGGCGGAAACTGCTCTGCCGCCAGGCGGGCATTACTGATTGTTGCAGATAACTCGCTGGAGATGCCAATATAAAGGATTTGTGCATTATTTTCAACATGGGGAGCAAACGCTTTAATAAAGTCGCCAGGCGAGGGAGCGGCAGTTGTTGGCAGCATTCCAATCTTTTGTACTTTTGTGTATAATTCTGAGGTCGACAAATTGATTCCGTCTTTAAAGGAATTCTCTTCAAAATTAACGTATAAGGGCACAATACCAATTTGATGACGTTCAATCAATTCCGGGCTCAAATCACAAGTGCTGTCAGAAAAAATCTTTATTCTTGACATCAGACTCCTCCTTTCCTTTACCTTAATATAGCAGTTATTATATATATAAGATAGCACGGTTTGTCCAATTATTCAATTTGCCAGGGTTACACAAATGTTACAACTGGGTTAAAATCCGGTTAAAGGATAGATAGAGTACAGAAATATACTATAATTAGGTGTGAAATCACAATTAAGTCTTGGGAGGCGTGAGTACTTATGAAAAACATTCTGAAACTGATGCTGGTTGTTGCTCTGGCTTCAATGCTGATGGTTGGTTGTGCAGAAGAAGCAGACAACGGAAACGATCAAGTTATTCTAATGAATGTAATGACCTTTGACGGTTTTGCTGGTGACGACCTCGTTGCTTTGGTTGTCGGCGAAGGTGAAGACGCAGAAACCTTCGAGTATGGTTTCGAAGACGGCGTTTTTGACGATGTTGCGGAAGGAACCGAGTTGGTTGTTTCTTACTACGTTGACGAAGACGGCAACGCCGTTGTTGTCGAAGTAGAAGAAAGATAATAAGCTTGATAGCTAACAGGCTGCCTTGAGAAGGCAGCCTGTTAGCTTTTATGAGACAAGGCCTGGGCAGGTCGATTATATTAGCTGTTGTAATTCTATCGGCTGGTTGTTGCTGAACCGTTTTGCGCTGGCAAGTACCCGCTCATCGATTGTAAAGTATAGTATCTGCCAGTGGTTCTGGGCTAGTTCAGATAACGCGGCCAGCATCGATTGAAGCCGTTCGCTGTCCACACAAAGGAACGGGTCGTCCAGCAATAAAAAACGCGGTTGTGGCAGTTGACCGGCGAGGGCAATGCGTACGGCCATATAGAGTTGATCTAACGTCCCCTGGCTGAGTTTGTCTGCCGACAGCCAGGTACCGTCAGGACGGCTGACCGACAGGTTCAGTTGGCGGTCGGCGCTTATTTGGCAATAACGCTTAGCTGTAAAGCGGTTAAACAGATCGTGGACAGGTTTTTGTTGAGCGAAGAGATCCGCCGCCCGGGCGGTTTCTTCTGCTTCGATTTTCTCCAAGATGGCAATTGCTGTCAGAGCCGCCTGACTATTGGTTTCTACCTCACGGCAAAACTCAGTGAGCACTTCTTTTCCGTAGTTCAGCATGCTCAAATTGGTAAAGTGTGACGGCAGTGGGGAGGAGGCGTATTCAGCGACGTTTATTTGCTGGCACCGGACTGCGAAATCTTGTAATACTTGGTTATGTGCATGGAGCTGTTCCCGGGCAGCGGTGAGTGCGGCGGTGATTTCGTCTTTGCGCTCTAGGTCCGCTGTTAGTCGCTGTTGATCGAAGTGGATACCCGGATCAACGGTTGGCGTCGGTGTTCCCAGTTCGGCTAGCTGTTTTTGGGTTTGGCGCAGTTGAACCCGCAATTCTTTCTGGTTGGCAAGTTTTTGCATATACTCTGAGAGGTCGCTGATTCCATGTTTGTTCAGCAGTTTGTCCCGTCGACTTTCAGCTGTTGCCGCCTGAGTAAGCTGTTGTTGAATCCGGGACAGCAACGATTGAGCATCTGCCTTTAATCTCCGTTGCTTCTCTTCAATATTGGCTACAGTTTGCTGGACGGTTTCTAGGGTTGACTGCCTGTCAGCCAGGGCTGCCGCCAATTGCTTAGGTGTGTCGGCTGCTAGCCCTAGTTCCGCTGCCTGTTGGTAGAGGCTGAAGATGCGCTGATTTTTTCGGAGCCGGAAGCTGTATGCAATTAACATTGTCGTAGCCGCAATGCCGGACAGAAGTGGTAACGCCGTTAGCCAGCCTGTGATGGTTCCCGTGGCGGATAGCGCCAGCCCGGCAATACTGGCTGCGAGCAGCAGGTAGAGGGGAAGCAGGGGAAGATCTACTGGGGCAGGCATCTGTCGGATTTGTTGGCGCAGATTATCGACCAATGGTTGTCGGTCCTGAAGCGGTTGGAGACGGGCTTGGGCATCAGCCAATGGATGGTCCAGGTCTGCGGCCCGGGTGCGCAAGTCATTTAACTCTTGTTGGAAGCCAGCTGCTGTCTGGCGGAAATTGCTTGCGCTTACGTCCAGAGCCATGATTTCTTTATATTCCTCGTTTGTGAACTGCGCCAGGTCATGGAGCATAGCTGCGTACTGCTCTTGTTGCCGGCGCAGGTGCTGCCATTGTTTGTATTGGTTCCAGGCACGGGCCTGGTTTTGCTGCTCAATTTTTTGGTTGAGAATGGTGAGTTGCTGTTGGAGTGCATCCAGTTTTAGCTCCAGGGCGTCCCGCTGGTCCTGCCGGGCAGTTTTAATGTATGCGTCTATTTCGGCCACCAGGGCGGCGGCTTTCTGTTTGCGTTCGCCCAGTTTGCCATGCTCCTGACTTTTGGAGAGCTGAGCGGTGGCAGTGGCATTTGTTAGGCGCCCCTGATTTTGAAGCAGTATCCGCAGACGCTGGATCCGGGTGGTTTCCATACCGGTTAGACGGTCGCTGAGGGAGCGGAGATATTCGGCGCCGGCTGTGAGACTAAGATCTTTGTTGCGAATCACAAATAGATTGCGCATGTCCCGGACGTTTATGTTCAAGGCTTTTGATAGCAAGTGCTGCCCGTCAAATGTATGGTTGCCATTTTGGTCGGCGCAGGTCACATGTCCACGGGGCAGGTTTGCCACCCGATCGATGTTTTCAAAATCCCGCAACTTGGCCCCCAAAAGTAATTTTAGCACTGCATCAATGGTCAGGGTTTTTCCACTTTCATTCCTACCGCTGATTACTTGCAGACCGGGGCTGGGGGTGATATGGATATTCTGGAGTGGACCATACTGCTGGATGTAAATATTGCGGATTTTCATTGGCTTGTCCCCGCTTTATCTGCACTGAAGGCGTTCAGGGCCAACTCAAGCGCCCGGCGGCGTAAACTGGGTTCACGGACTTCCGATTCCAAGAGCTCCCGGAAGCGACAGTACAGGGGGTCATCCAGTATGTGGGCGATACCCCTGAGGTTAAACTGGACAATCGCTGAATTAGCCATTTCGGTTACCTGCTGTCTATACTGTTCTTCACTGCCCCGGATGTATCCGTTTAGGACTAGGGATACCTGAGCGTAATCGGGCTGTTTCGCCAGGTCTGATATAATTTGGTTTAGTATATGCTCCTGATTCTCCGGGCTGATGGTGTATTCGAGCCTGGTATGGTGCCAGGTGGCCAACTCCAACTCGTTGCAACTCCCGTCCACCAATAGATTCACCTTTCGCTGCCCCTGTTCTCGGCTGGTGATTGACACAGGGGCACCAGGATAGACGAAAATTGTTCCGGAGGGAAGTCGGTGTTGCTGGTAACGGGTGTGAAAATGTCCGGCCAGAATAAATTGGTAACCGAGTCCGTCAAGGACATCGGCTGTTACCGGTAGGTAACGTTCTTCATCCGGACATCCGTAATCGCTGTTAGTATAGTGAGGGAGTGACCAGGTGCAGTGCAAAAGCAGGATGTTGTTGATGTCCGGATTAACTGCCTGACGCAGTTCGGAGATCAAGGGTGTGAAGCTTCCTTGGCGATAGGGGACAGCAACAAGCCTGTACTCTGGATAATCACGAATCGTGAGCGGTTCTCCGGTAAGCGCCTCAAATTGGCCACCAAAGTAATAGCCGGCGCTATAGGCAGCTGCGTCGTGGTTGCCGGGAATCGCCAGTATAGGGTATCCGGGGTCGTCAAAGAGTTGCCGCACCTGTGGACGTAGGAATTCTGCCTCCACAACACTATCGAAGAGATCGCCGGCAATCAACAGAAGCTGTATGTTTTCTTCTCTGCCGCACAGAAGGATTTGTTCTAGGGCTTCAAGGCGTTGCGGATGTTCACGGTGCAGATGGATGTCTGCAGTGTGCATAATTCTCATGGATTTCACCTCCCGTTATTTTCGGGACACATATTTGTTGTTGGCAATATAGAAACGGTAGGGTAAATCTGCCCCCTGAGTGATTCCGATTCGCGTGGTTATAATAATGTTGTCCGCCTGGACAGGCTCTGCTTTTTCCAGCCATAATTTGTCTCCGGACAGGCTGATGCCGTCATGGTCCATGGTGATTCCCAGCGCCTGACAGAGTCTGCCCGGTCCGGCGCACAAGAGCTCAGGCCTGTGTTGGTTCCGCCGCTGTTGCATGAGTGCCAGCCCCTTTAACGGCTCCAGAGCTCTAATTAACACCGCTTCGCCTACTCCTGCCGGCATCGTCACTACGTTGAAACAATAGTGAATGCCGTAAATTAGGTATACATAACTGTGACCCGGGGGGCCGAACATGCTGGCATTGCGCTTAGTAGGCCCTTGGTTGGCATGGCAGGCAGGGTCTCCCTGTAAATAGGCCTCTGTCTCTACAATTTTGCCTGCGACTATTCTTGATTCAGCTTGATGGACGAGTATAGTCCCCAGTAATTCCCTGGCGACTTGAAGGGTAGGCTGATTATAAAACTTTTTTGCTATTTTAGACATTTTCCTCCCTAGATGCAAGAACAGACGTTCTCTGGGTATTATAACATGTAGAAATGGCTACGGACAAGCGTCTCCCGAGTTTTACAGTTCAATGATTACAAAAACCCCAGCGAAGCCTGAAATCACTGGGATTTTCAATCTAGGACAAAAGAACTAAATTATGGTCATATAACCGTTGCTTTATCGAAGCTGTATTTGAGTTGTCTAAGTTCGCTAACCGTTGGCAGTTTTAGATTGGCGTTTATGCCCCATGAGTCAAGGATTAGCTG
>VEMY01000022.1 GCA_009711825.1 Bacillota bacterium
GATTATTTGGTAACATGGTAGTGCAAGGACACCCTTTCGCTGGTTGTTGGGGTTTAGCACTTCCATTTTACCAGCAAGGGGTGTTTTTGTACACCTTTGAGGCCAATAAAGTCAGGGGGTTACAGGTGTTTTACACCTGCGAAACTTGAGATTGATTATAAAGCGATTGAAATATACTTAGAGGAGATGGCGGCCGAGGGCTGGATGCTGGATAAAATAGGTACCAGCGGTTCGCCATCGAGCCCCGGCAATTGAAATTTTATATTGATGTTTTTAAAGATGGCGGCGCGTTTGTGCCGGAAAATCACCCCGACGTGGAAGCATATCGCAGAATGTGCGAAGATTCCGGTTGGAATTTTGTTACCTCTCGGTATCATTATCAAATTTTCGCCGCTGCTGCAGATGAAAGCCCGACCCCGATCCATACCGACCTCCAATTACAGCAGCGACTCGTAGAAACCGTACTGTGGAAGCGGGAGTTTATCAGTATTTTGGTATCATTCATTATGCTAATCGCAGTTAGTTATTGGATTCTGACCTCAGTCAGTTACACAAGCCTGTTATTTTTTACAGGGGTGCTTACATTACTAATCCCTGGTTTCGGTATCTACCTATTTATATTAGCGACGTATCTCTTTTATAAAATGCTCAGGGCCAAACGCAAGATAGCCAGCGGGCAGTCAATGGAGTTTCCGTCTTTAAAGGATGCCAGACGCAGGGTCAGGGCTCTTTTTATCCCGACAGGCGTATTCTTAGTTTTCTTATTCGCATCAATTGTTGCCGACGCCTTCTTCGCTCCCTTTAATATCGCCTTGGTGTTCCTGCCACCCCCAGAGCAAGGTGTATGCGTTAACGGCAATTCTAGTTGTGGTGGTCGTTTTTCACATTACATCGTCTTCGCTGTTTTCGGCTATCCTGAGCTTTAAATCAGCTAATCTTGAGGACTACCAGGTGCTAACCCTGGAAACTTTGACAGGCGTACAAGGGGAGGAAGAACACCTCTCCTTCTATACCGGCAGGAGCCTAGTGGTGCCCCTGCATTACGATTATTATGAAGGCCGTGACGTTGGCGGAGATAAAGAGAGAATAATAGTTAGGACATACCAGACGATCCACCCGGTTTTTGCCGGAATAATCTTTAACGGAATCGCTGAAAAAAACCGCCGTCAAGGCCTGACAAATAATGTTGACTTGGATTTATGGAACGCTGACCGCCTCCTGACAACCGAGGACATGGGCACAATTTTGTTGCAAAAAGGCAACCGTGTTTTATACATTGAGGGTAATCTGGATTTTGGTAGTGAACAGATTAGAAGGAACTTACACCAATTTCTCGATTGAGAGCAACAAGGGACCTGTCCCCCGGTCCTCAAAGGTGTTTTCGTCTGTGTTGGTTCTGAGGGGCTTGGGTTTATGGGCGCATATGAATGTTTTAAGGCTGCCCAGCTTCATCTTGGCCAAACCATCGACGCGGAAACCGAGGACACCGGGATTTACGCATTCACAATTGGGCCGGGGATGGTGCCAACCGCCACAGCAATTAAGGGTGTGATCTGGCCAGGTTTACAGGTAGATCCGCACCGGAAATGCATGCAATCGTTAAAGAATATATGATATCCGTGGAAGAAGCAGGCGCGGGATTTGCCGCTGCTATCTGCCTAGCCGAAAAATTCCAGGGCCAGGAAATCAGTAGCAAACAAGCCCTAATCGCCGCAGGTATCGATATTGGGCAAAAAAAGCCGGTATCTCGCTCGATAAGCAAGAAATCCAGCAAGCATTGGAATTATGTCGCCAGGTGCGGACGACCCTTAACGAACAGGCTCAGGGTTGGCAGCAGCGCTCCGTCTTTGAACGCCAATGGATGTTTCGGGAGTTCAAGAAATACTCCACAATGACTACAGAACAGTGGTTAGAGACTTTAATCAGGCTTGAGCAGGAGGATATCGAAGGTATCGACATTCCATTGGAAAAGTTGGCCCAGTTTTATACGCATCTTCAAGATTTGGCCCGCGGTTACACTAAGGATTCCGAAGAGCTGGAGCAAAATCTGGCAACTATTCAGGGGTGGATAGAAGCAGTGAACAATCTAAACCAGGTTTTGACGGCCAAGTAGCACGGGTCAGGTATCAATAGATACTAACTCCCTAACTTTAACGCTTGCGTTTTTGACCAGACGCACTCAAAAAGCACACTTCTGCAGTGTGCTTTTTTCAATGGGTCAGTGTTCTAGGTCTCAAGATACTGATTTATCAGGTGTTCAATTATTGCCGGTATGCGCTCATAGACATCCTCGGTCAGGACCCGTTCCGTGACTTTATGCAGATCTTTGCCCCAGGGCCCGATATTAACCACCGGCATATTCAGGGTCTTCAGTTTGTCAAAGGGGATGTGATAAACCGTATCCCAACCGGGGCTGTTGGCCCTGATTAGTTCCACATCCTCGTTGTTGCCGGCCCAGGAGGCATAGGACAAATCCGACATGCCCATGAAAAATGCCTGGGACTCAAAGGTTAGGTTATATTTTTCCTCCGCGAACCTGTTGATGGTGTCTACCAGGGAAAGCGGAGGTTTCTTCTCAATATACTGATTGTTGACATGGGGGTAATAGGGGCCGGAGAGGGCAATCACTATTGCCGGCCCTTCCATATCAAGCCACTCGGTGACGAATTCAATCATGCGGGTCGTTGCTTCCGGCAGCGTAATCTTATTGCCCCGCACAAGCTCTGCCAATTTGGCCAGGAACAAGTCATAGGCTTCAGAAAACAACCCGGTGTCGTTTTCCAGGGCCAGATTATAGATCATCTCAAACGTATAGACTCTCGGTTCAAAGGACACATCATCTGGCTCCTGTCCCGTCAGGTTGCAGTAATTCTCATAAGCGTCCTGGAAATGAATCAGCGTATCCCGTAGCGTGCGCCGGGACAGGGAATAGAGCTTTTTGACAATATCCTGGGGTGAGCGGGTAAAGGTCAGCCAGTTGAAATAGCCTGTGGCAGCTTCGGGGATTGAAGCGTCATAGGCTTTTTTTCTGTCCTTCAGGTTCACCCAAACCGGGGGCGGGGTGGCCTCCCGGTTGTGCACATCACAGAGGTCCACATTGAGCTCAGTCTTCTTTTGCAGATCCGCCAAAACCAGAGAGGGGTTAAAGCCATCGAAGGGTTCAGCGATATGACTCTTCACGCCTTTTACATACAGGACCGGCATGATTTTCCCCACCGAACCTTCATAAAATATCGCCTTGCCCGTGCTTTGATTAAAATAGGGCTCGCTGTTGATTGCCAGAACATAATCCAGTTGGTATTTGTCCCGCAGGGTAGTTATCAGGGGGATAGCGTTGAGCATTCCCCGGGAAATTGTCTCTTCGTCAGGAACGCTGAGTAGCAGGATATTGCCTGGGAAATCCTCTTGCCGGGAAAAGTGCGCACAGAGGGCCAGTTGAATTGCTGCGCCCGACTTCATATCAGCGCTGCCCCGGCCAAAGGTCCACGCGCCGGATTCAAGATCTCTCCGGGTCTGGCGGGAAAGGGGGCGGTGCCGCAGCGCTTCCTCAAGTTCATCAGGCCGTAGGGCAATATGCTTTAGCTTCCCAAAGTCCTCGATGTCGATGGAATCATGGTGGTGCAACAAAACGAGGGTCTTATCACCGCTACCCTTGACCAGGGCCCAGACCACATTCCTATGATATGGATCATCGGCCAGGGGATGCATGCCGCAGAGGTCGCTGTGTTCATAGAAGTAGGGCTGCTCTTTAAGCCAAGTTAGAATCTGTTCCTCAATATATGTCTCTCGTGGGCTGTTGGTATCGCTTTGGGTCGCCAGTAAGCGCAGGAATAAGGGACGGATTATTTCTTCATACATCTAACGCCCACCTCACAAATAAAAGTTTAGCCATCCCAAACATAGGCCTAATTAGATACTACCACAGATTGCTTCTGTTACCTTCACTCTATGCAAAATCGTATTCCGCCAATTCCGCATGACGAAGAAAACAGGGCTATCCCTGCTTCTAGTTAAACCAGCTTACGAATCTCGATGAAAAGGTTGTTCTTGCTCACTGCTATTCTCCAGAAATGTTTAGCTTAACAGCTGTTGCTATCAGCTCTTTAATCAGTTCCTCGTTAATTTCGTTCAGGCCCTTAATCTTAAGATGCCGCATCTTGTCGCCGCTTCCTTCAAGCAGTTTGCTGGGGTCAGCCATTTCTGAGCCACGGAAAAAGCCAAGATTAACATGGGTTTTGAAAGCCTTAAAATAACAGAGCAGTGAACAAGCCTCCACCAATCGGATTGTTAAGGAAGCTAGCATCGGCGAGGGCATGCTTTTTTACTACTTCGGGAGTAAAAAGGAGCTCTTTCATTACTTAATCGAATATAGTTTATAGTTTCTAGATGATCAATATCTTCCCCGGCTTGATGAGGATGAGCCGGACTTCATCGAGAAAAGCAAACAGTTTGCCCAGGTAAAAATGCAGTCTTACACTGAATGACGACAGGGGAAAGCCAGGCAATGGCGGAAACCATGGATAATCCGGCAGTTATTGCGATGATTGGCCCTGCCTATGGTGCGGATAATTACACAACCGGTCCAATGATGGCACATCAAATGTTACTTTTTACTGCCCTTGCGGTTGCGGTAATGAGCATAATGCTTGTCACCAGACACACACGGGGCGATGAAGAGGACGGGCGCATTGAAATGTTCCGATCCTTGCCCGTAGGACGACTGTCAAACCTTAGCGCAACGATGCTGGTTGCAGTGGGAGTAAATCTGGGTATGGCGCTGATTTTTGGTTTTGGCCTGCATGCAATGGGCATGGACGGCGCCGACCTTGGTGGATCGCTGCTTTATGGCGCAGTCTTGGGTGCTGTCGGAATCATTTTTGCCGCGATTACTGCATTCTTTGCTCAGCTTACCGAGTCATCCCGCGGTGCCATGGGCTACTCCTTTGCCACCTTGGGTGTGTTGTATTTGATTCGGGCGGTTGGCGATGTGAGCAGCGAAGCCCTGGCCTGGTTCTCGCCCCTGGGCTGGGTGCTGCGAGCGCAAGTGTATGTAAATGATTACTGGTGGCCGATTCTACTGACTGTGGCAGCTGCCATGATAATTACGGCTTTTGCTCTGCACTTGAATTCAATTCGAGATTTGGACGCCGGATTTATTGCTGCAAAACCAGGCAGGAAAAGTGCATCCCGCTACCTGCAAAGCCCGCTGGGGCTGGCCGCACGGCTATTGCGTACAGTAAGCATTGGCTGGGCTGTTACGCTCTTTGTGTTCGGTGCCGCTTACGGCTCGGTATTCGGAGATATGCAGAGCTACTACGACGCCAATGAGCTAATCCAGCAAATGTTACCGCCACTTGAGGGATTTACGATTACCGAGCAGTTTATGACTTTGCTGATGGTAGTCCTTGCCTTCACGGCGGCAATTCCATCGCTGTTGGTCATTTTCAGACTGAAGGGAGAAGAGAACAAAAACCGCACCGAGCATATTTATGCCCGGGCCGTGTCCCGTTCCCGTTTGCTGGGTAGCTACCTGTTTATTTCTGTGGTTCTGGGCGCCGTGATGCTCTTCTTGGCTGCAATTGGTATGTGGTCGGCAGCCGTTGGTGTAATGGAGGATCCGGTAGCTCTTAGCTCATTCATCAATGGCGCCATGGTTTACGTGCCTGCCATATTGGCGATGGTTGGCTTGGCAGTGTTCCTGGTCGGCTTCTTTCCACGCTGGACTTCAATACTCTGGGTCTATCTGGGCTTTGCATTCTTTGCCGGTTATTTTGGCGAATTGTTGAAATTGCCCCAGTGGCTGCTGAATTTATCGGTATTTGAACATGTGCCCCAACTACCGGTCGACGAAATGAACTTCACTGTTCTGGCGGCCCTGACGGTGTTTGCCATTGTATTCACGGGACTTGGCTTTGCGGGCTACAACCGACGCGATATATTTGGGTAACAAGCAAAACATCAGTGGGGTATATACCCTGCTGATGGTTTGCTGCTTTTATTGAGAATATTGCCATCAAAGCGTATTTCTTTGGTAAAATAGTAGCGGGAGGGGATTAATGTGTTGAGCAGGAGGAATTCTGGGATTAAACTAATGCTTCTCGGTATTAACCTGACATTGGTGGGCGGTATTCTCGCTGTCGACCCGCATTCAAGTTTCGGGGGGTTGGAATTCGTGCTGGTACTTGGAGGGTTAATAGTTTCTTTTTTGGGCTTAAGCAGCAAGGATTAATTAAGGGCAGGCGGCTGCCAGATAAGGAGCACAGATCATGAAACTTGATGAAAATATAATACGCACTATTGCTTCTCGCCATGGCTTTAATATCGATGCAGAGGCACTGGACCTCAATAACTCGGGCATGGATTTTGTTACCCTTTTTGCCAGGGCAAAAAAGGATAATAGTAAATGGGTGCTGCGATTTCCCCGACGGCAAGACGTGCTTAAGCGCATGGATTATGAGCGAGATGTTTTGGAATTGGTGAAAGATCAACTCCAAGTTGAGGTTCCAGACTGGCAGGTTGTGACCGATGAAATGGTGGCATACCCGCTGCTCAGTGGAATTCCTGCCGGAACAATTAATCCGGAATTGGGCGACTATGAGTGGTATATTGATTCAAAGTCGCCACCTGAGGCCTATGTTAAATCCGTGGCCGCAACCTTGGCTGAGCTCCATGGCGTTAGGTTTGAAACTGGCGAGCATACCGCTATCCGTGTCGAGGGGCCGGAACAAGTGCGGCAGGCAATGGCCAGGAACATGGACGCGATCCGGGAGCTGCTTGGTGTTTCCGATGCCCGCTGGGCTCGGTGGCAGCGTTGGCTCGCCAATGACGCTCTGTGGCCTCAGCACTCGGTATTTATGCACGGGGATTTCCATCCCGGGCACACCTTGGTTGATGAAACAGGAAAGCTGACCGGTTTAATCGACTGGACGGAGGCGGCTGTAAATGATCCGGCCAAGGACTTCGTAGTGTTCTATGCCGCCTTTGGTGAGGGAACTCTGGATTTTGTCTTGGAGCAGTACCAAGCTGCTGGCGGCCGGGTGTGGCCCGGAATGAAGGAACATATAGTCGAGCGGTGGAATGCTAATCCTGTAGACTACGCTCTGTTCGCGCTGGATACCGGTAAAGAAGAGCACATCGAAGGGGCCAGGGAGTCCCTGGCCTGGACTGACTGAACTCGTTGGGCCTTCAGGGAAAGGAGCAAATAATGGTCAGTTACGCAGTCAAACCGCTTTCGCCGGAGACCTGGGATGATTTCGAGCAGCTGTTTGTAAAACATAAGGGCGTGCGTGGTGGCTGTTGGTGTATGTACCACCGTCTTTCCTCATCGGAGTTTAATAGACTCTCCAAGGAAGAGCGGCGAGAACGTCATAAAGAGTTGACTTTACGGGGTAAGGGCCACGGCCTGCTGGTATATGACGGCCAGACTCCGGTGGCCTGGTGCCATTTTGGCCCCGCGGACGTATTTATTCAGTATGACCGCAGCCGCGCTTACTCTCGGCTTGCCATTGCCCCAGAACACAAACCAGATTGGCGGATCGCTTGCATCTTTGTCGATAAGCATCACCGCAAGCAAGGTCTCTCTGCCTTTACCCTTCATGCAACAATGCAAATGATTCGTGGAAAGGGCGGTGGTGTAATCGAAGCATTTCCACTGCATGTGCCGGGAGTAGAACGACCATCGTATACAGGGTCAATTGCAATGTATGAGCGGGAAGGCTTCGAAGAAGTGTGTCCGCTGGGGGTAAACAAAATTTTAATGCGTCGAATAATGAAGTAGGGGATGCCTTTAAGGCGATCCCCTTTTATATTCTTTTGAACATTACGGGAAGACTAACATAAGACAAATTTATTGACATGTTTTAGGTTGGCGCATATACTGAAAGTATAATTCGTCATGTGGCGAAATATAGGAGGGAAGCAATGAAAGAGACCCTGGCAATCACTAAAGCCCTAGCGGATGAAAACCGGTTGCGGATAATTATGATGGTAAAAAATCAGGAAGCATGCGTGTGTCAAATCGTGGAGGTTTTGGGGTTTGCCCCCTCCACAGTTTCTAAGCACCTGTCCATTTTAAAGGGAGCAGGCTTGATAGACTGTCATAAGCGAGGAAGATGGATATATTATTTTCTGCCTAAAGCTCCCAGTGCAACTGTCAAAGCTGCCCTGGACTGGGTCATGGAATCCTTAGAGGATAGCGAAATAATCATACGAGACAGTTTGCATGGCAAGGTTGTCTGTGAACAGGATCCTGGGCTGTTCGCGAAAATACAGCGAGAGCGTTAAATATATAAAGATGTGGAGTGGTAAATGTGAAGCAAGTTCAAGTATTTGATCCCGCGATGTGTTGTTCGACAGGTGTTTGTGGCCCCAGTGTAGACCCGGAATTAACCAGGATTGCTGCGGCTTTGGAACAATTGAAAAAAAACGGAGTTGAAGTTATACGGCATAATTTGGGGCAGTCCCCACAGGCGTTTGCAGAGAATGCTGAAGTAGGAAAGTTGCTCAAGGAAAAGGGGCCGGAAGTATTACCGATAACCATTGTCGACGGCCAGGTGGTCAAGACAGGTAGTTATCCCACCGATGCGGAGTTAGATAGTTGGTTGGGTGGCGAGGCTGGTTCTACAGATAACTTCTTGTCCGCACAGGTGCGAGAACTGATTGCGATTGGCGCAGCAATTGCCTCTAATTGTGAGCCTTGTTTCAGATATCACTATGATCAGGCTCGAAAGCTAGGCGTCTCTAAGCAAGAGATGATTGAAGCTGTAGAAGTGGCGGATGCTGTTAAGAGGGCCCCCGCTCGAAATATCCTTACGCTTGCTGAACGCTTCCTGGTGGGGCAACCCACTGCTCTGCAGGGTAATGCCGGTTGTTGCGGCTCCGATGAAGAAGGGTGCTGCTAAATTAATACTTGTATGCTAGCTATGATTGAGGAGATGAAATAATTGACCCGACGATTTAAGCCAGATAATTTAGCCTTGACAAGACATCTGTTTTTCACCGGCAAAGGCGGCGTTGGCAAAACGTCGACTGCTTGTGCTACAGCAATCGCCTTGGCCGACATGGGCAAGCGGGTTTTGATTGTGAGCACTGATCCTGCATCCAATTTGGATGATGTCTTTGAGGTTGAGTTAGGAAATGAACCGACAGCCATTCAGGGTGTTGAATGGCTGTATGGCGCTAATCTCGATCCGGAGAAAGCGGCCTCGGACTACCGGGAGAAAGTGGTGGGGCCGTACCGGGGCGTATTGCCAGATGCGGCGGTGGCCCAGATTGAGGAGCAATTGTCCGGGGCTTGCACTGTAGAGATAGCGGCTTTCGACGAATTTACTAATCTTCTGGCTAAACCCGAAGTAACCGCGGAATTTGACCATGTTATATTTGACACTGCGCCGACAGGCCACACCTTGCGTTTACTCCAGCTGCCCAAGGCGTGGAGTGGTTTTCTGGATGAGAACGAGCATGGCGCTTCCTGTTTGGGGCCCCTGTCCGGCCTGGGAGACAAAAAAGACCTGTACGCAAAAACGGTCGCTGCCTTGGCCGACGGTTCTTTAACCACATTAGTTTTGGTTTCACGTCCCGAGAGCTCCTCATTTACAGAGGCCGAGCGGGCCAGTCAGGACTTAAGGGAGTTGGGAGTAGCAAACCAGATTTTGATCGTCAATGGCTTGTTTGAATCCCCCACCCAGGATGCTGTGGCCACTGCCTTGCGACAGCGGCAGGAACAGGCGGTAGCAGCCATGCCTGCTACCTTAAAATCTGTATCAAATTACTCCATTCCCTTGGTTCCGCATAATTTAACCGGTGTCGAACATCTACGCGCCCTTTTTTCTGAGCAGAAGGGTATGGCAAGTGATGTTTCGCAAAGTGTATCGGTGCCGGATCTTCCCGGTCTGTGCCAGCTGGTAGATGAGTTGGCGCCCAAAAAACAGGGTGTAGTCATGACCATGGGAAAAGGCGGGGTAGGCAAAACTACAATTGCCTCTGCACTCGCGGTTGCCTTGGCTGAACGTGGCTTGAAAGTTCATTTGACGACAACAGATCCTGCCGCCCATTTAGCACAAACCCTGGGGGCTGAGCAGGAGAATGGCAATTTGCAGCTAAGCAGGATTGATCCCAAGGCAGAGATTGAGAAATATCGCCAAGAGGTACTGAGCACAGTTGGCCCAACCCTTGACGAAGAGGGGTTGGCCCTGCTCAAGGAAGATTTGGAATCACCGTGTACGGAGGAAATTGCTGTATTTCGAGCCTTTGCTCAGGTAGTGGATGACGCAGAAGGGGCATTTATTGTCCTGGATACAGCGCCCACCGGACATACTTTGCTTCTATTAGATGCGGCGCAAAGTTATCATCGGGAAGTTCAGCGTTCAACCGGCGAGGTACCCGAGTCGGTTAGGAAATTATTGCCGAAATTGCGGAATCCTGACCAAACTCATGTTGTGTTGGTTACGCTACCCGAGGCAACGCCTGTTTTTGAGGCCAGTCGGCTGCAGGGTGATTTGAGGAGGGCCGAAATTGAGCCAGCCTGGTGGGTAATAAACCAAAGCTGGAATGATATCGATACAACCGACCCGATTTTGGTGGGGAGGGCAAAGTCAGAGTATCCCTGGATTACTGAAGTGAAGGATAAGTTAGCCCAAAAGTGTGCTCTCGTTAGATGGCAAATTGAGGAACCTGTCGGATGGCAGAACCTCAAGAAATTAACTGGGAGGTAGGACAATGCCTGCTTATGATTTTAAGTGTCAGGATTGTGAAACAGTTTATGAGGCCCGCGTTCCGATGCAGGAGTTAAACAAGTCAAAGTTGCCCAAGTGTCCGCGATGTCAGTCGACCAATGTAAAGCAAGTCTTTCGCTCGGTGAGCTTTAACCGCGGGCGTTCGCAGCGAGGCGGGTGTTGCGGCCCGTCATGTAATTGTTAGCGTAGTTAAAGGTTGTAGTGACGCGAGCGGTGTTATGCCAAACTAAAAGAAGCAGTAATGAAAGGGGAATTTTTGATGTCCGACAAGACGAAGATTATGTTTCTTTGCACGGGAAACTCATGCCGCAGTCAAATGGCAGAGGGGCTGGCTAGGGAACTGGGCGGCGACCAAGTTGAAGTATACAGCGCTGGTCTGGAAGCCCATGGACTTAATCCCCGGGCCGTCAAGGTTTTGAAAGAAATCGGTGTAGATATTTCGGATAACACATCCGACTTAATTGACCCTAAGTTGCTGGCCGAGATGGACTATGCCATCACTCTGTGTGGCGATGCGGAAGAACGCTGCCCGCTGACACCGCCCACGGTCACTAAGCTGCACTGGCCTTTCCCTGACCCGGCAAAGGCGGAAGGTAGCGAGGAAGAAATTATGGAGCAATTCCGCTCTGTACGCGATGCTATTGCCGCGCGGATACGGGAATTTTTTTCTGAGCTCAAGTAGTTGGTTTTGTTGACTTGGCTCAGTGGAATTATAGCTATAGGTTTATGAGGAGGTTGGTTATGAAAGAACAACAAACAACAGGAGGCATTGGCTTTTTTGAAAGGAATCTCACCATCTGGGTCGCAGCTTGCATAGTTGTCGGCGTTGCCATCGGCTACTATTTGCCGCAAGTTCCAGAAACCTTGGATATGTTTACGTACTATGAGATTTCGCTGCCGATTGCGATCCTAATCTGGATGATGATCTATCCGATGATGCTGAAGATTGATTTCACCAGCATTGTCAGGGCGCTCAAAATGCCAAAAGGTCTTACTGTCACATGTACAGTTAACTGGCTGATTAAGCCCTTTACCATGGCATTCTTTGCATGGCTGTTCTTCTATGTGCTTTTTAGGAACCTGATTGATTCGGCAACAGCAGAAGCTTATTTTTCCGGCGCTGTAATTTTAGGCGCGGCTCCCTGCACAGCGATGGTATTCGTCTGGAGTCATTTAACCAAGGGAAACCCCGCTTATACCTTGGTGCAGGTGTCGGTAAATAACCTTATTCTATTAGTTGCGTTTGCGCCGATCATTGTCTTCCTTTTGGGAGTCTCTGACCTGACAGTTCCATACGGCACAGTGTTCCTCTCGGTATTTTTATTTATCGTTATCCCTTTGGTGGCCGGGTTTATCTCCAGGAATCTGATTATAAAGTCCAAGGGCGAGGATTATTTTGAAAATGTTTTCCTGAAGAAGTTTGATGGCATTACCATGGTTGGATTACTCCTTACCTTGGTCTTAATCTTCACCTTCCAGGGCGATGTGATTATCAATAATCCGCTCCACATCTTGTTGATTGCGATTCCGCTCATCATTCAGACCTTTTTCATTTTTGCCATCGCTTATGGCTGGGCAAAGGCGTGGAAACTGCCCCATAATATTGCTGCACCTGCTTCGATGATTGGCGCCAGCAACTTCTTTGAGCTGGCGGTGGCAGTGGCGATTTCGGTCTTCTCAATCCATTCACCCGCGGTAACCGCCACGGTTGTCGGGGTGCTGGTGGAAGTGCCGGTAATGCTTGCCTTGGTCAAGATAGCTAATAAGACCAGGCATTGGTTCCCGGTTGAAAAACGCGCCAACCAGATTGAAATCTAAAACCACGCTCCCCTGTTGGCTCGGGAGAGCGTGGTTCTTGCATGGGAGCAGAAGAACCGTCCCCATGCTCCCAGGTTTATTGAACAACTTTGTTGAGCTGGAGCATGTATTCGCCGCGGTTGAGGGGGTTGATTTGGCGCCGTTGGTTCTCTGGGAAATCGCCTTGGACAACAACGTAGCCCCCTGGCTTGATTGAAATCATGCCCTGGCCGCGAGTTAAGGAATGGAACTCTGCTTTTAATGCTTCCGATGTCCGCACAGGGATTGTGCCGTCGATATGCACGGCATTATTTTGGTAGTGCGTTCCCAGCAGCGTCCCCTCCAGAGCCGCCAACCTGGACACAACCTTGCTCAGGCTGATTTCAGGGACAAGCAACTGAACGGAATTTACCGGCTCATAGACACAGGTGCCGGCTTTTTGCAATGCCTCCATCAGCACCAGGGGTGTGAGGCTGCGAAAGTCTTTGGCCGTAGAGAGCACGCTGTCGTAACCGGTGTCGGTCAAAGTTACGATGATGTCAGTAACTGCCCAACCGTATAAACCCTCCTGCAGCACTTGCTCGACGCTATCTTTAATTGCCTTTTGGAAGGAGAGGAGCAGGGAGCCCAACTCCGCTTCTAATCTATACTGTAGGCCGGATTCCGCTGGGCCGGGTTCAACCCGCAAGCCGATTGTGGCGCGGAAAGGATTATCGGAATCTGAAATTAACGCCACAGCTTCGCCGCTGGCAACTGGTCTTTCGATGCAGATAACTTTTGGTGGCGAGAAGGACACCCCAAGGCCATATTGTTGTTGTATTGTTTCTGCTAGGATTTCCTGTTGAATTTTGCCAAACACGCGAATTGTCTTTTCCCTGGATTCACCGTCTCTGTAGTATTGCAGGAAAGGATCCTCATCAGTTAAGTCGCTTAAGGCCTGATGAAGGGTGGAATCGTCCTCAGGATTTGGCGTTGAGACTTTGACCTGTATCGGGGGCTTGGGAAAGCGCGTCAGCTTCATTTTTTCGGCAGACGTGCCCAGAATATCACCGACTTTTAATGGCGCCCCAGGGAGAATGGCGATATCTCCTGCCGTTATTTTTTCTACGGGAACAGCTGTGCCTGCTTGCAGGGCCAGCAATCGCTTGAGCTTGAAGGTTTCGGAGTTCCCATCCACGCAAACGGGAATCTCGTCCCGCACCCGGAGCTGTCCCGAATATAAGCGGACATAAACTAGTCTTTGGTCCGCTGCGTTCTTAATTACCTTAAATACCAGGCCCGAGAGTTCGCTAACCTTCGACTCCTCAGAGGTGTGGACGGGGAAGTAGTCCTCCAGGCAGGTTAGCAGTTGCCCGACGCCTTTTCCTTTGGCGGCAGAACCGGCGAACAGGGGAAAGGTTATTGCCGACTTTGCCTGCCGACCTAACTCTGCATGCAACCGCTTGCCAGTGATGGAAATCTCCTTTGTGTAATCCAAGAGCAGGGCGTCGTTCTGCAGGGCCAGGGTTTCAATCCAGCCCAACCCTTTCGGGTCTCCATGGTTTATTGTTACAGAAGGAGAACCCACGTCAAACACTTCATTCATGTCGCAGATGTTCTCAGTAAGCAGTTCTTGAATCATCGCCCGGGTTCGCTGGTAATCGGCGCCCACCCGGTCCAGTTTGTTCATATACAACAGCGTTGGAATGCGATTGTCTTTCAACGCTTGCATCAGCACCCGGGTCTGGGCCTGCACCCCTTCTACCGCAGAGATTACTAGGATCGCCCCATCGAGAACGCTCAGGGAGTGCTCGACTTCGGAGATAAAATCGGCGTGGCCCGGGGTATCAAGCAAGTTAACTTTCAGGTCTCCGACCGTAAACGACACCGCCGCGGCTTTTACGGTAATTCCCCGCCGGCGCTCAATCGCCAGGGAATCGGTTATGGTCGTGCCTTTATCAACCGTGCCGGCCTGTTTGATAATGCCGGCCTGATAGAGAATTTGCTCCGTTAATGTGGTCTTGCCAGCATCAACATGAGCCAACACTCCAATGTTTATTATTTTCACTAATTATTACCCTCTTTAATACCAGTTTCGCTACAGCCGTCAGTTGGTTTTTATTAGTGAAATACCGCATAAATATCAACCTCCGTTTGAATAATGACTATATTTTATCATATCTTATCCCGTTGTGGCGTGCTTGCCTTGCATGTAATAAACTGTTTAAATTATGAAAGCATAAGTATTCACATGCGCTTGCTTTTGGTCTGGGGAAATAAGAAGCTATGAGTTAAAATAATATTCTACCCCTGGCAAACCCATGTTGCTGCAGTTGGTGTTACTAACTAGGGATGGCGCTGATGGCGAAATTGCAATTCACTTGAGCCGCAGTATGTGAACCTAAAAACTCGTGATGGTTAGCAGGAAAATAAACATGCGAACCCGAATTATAAATGATAATAATTTTTAATATGTATAAGTAAATTATATGACAGAGGAGGGATGACAGTAAATGATAAGTTTAAATAACCTTGAAAAGGTCTATCAATCAGTTGAAGGTTCACTGAAAGTTATCGATATCCCCTTTTACGAGATTGAGGAGGGCAGCCAGATTGCATTAGTAGGCCCCAGTGGGTCTGGCAAGACTACTTTCCTCAACCTGATTTCAGGACTGGTAAATCCAACAAAGGGTGAAGTCATCGTTGATGGCGTGCGGGTGGATAAACTGAAGGAGACTGAAAAGGACCGGTTCCGCGCACAAACAATCGGCTACATTTTCCAGAACTTTAATTTGGTCAACAGCCTGTCAGCTATGGAGAATGTCATGTTGCCAATGATGTTCGCTGGCACAGGCAGCAAAAAACAACAGCAGGCAAGAGCGAAGGAACTGCTTGCAGAAGTTAATCTGGATCATCGTCTCAATCATAAGCCAGCAAGCCTGTCCAAGGGAGAACAGCAACGGGTTGCTATCGCCCGGGCCTTGGCCAATAGCGCCAAGATTATTCTTGCCGATGAGCCAACAGGCAATATTGATTACCACACGGGTATCAAGATTTTTACTCTTTTAAAAGACCTGTGCAGCAAAGAGAACATCACCTTGGTTATGGTTACTCACAGCGAAGAATACAAGACCAAGCTCCCGCAAATTGTTGACATCCGGGACATAAATAGGGCAATTACCTACGGTGAGGAGGGGACAGTATGGGAGTCCTAAGGGTTGTTTTCAGTAATCTGGCTAACAGAAAGCTTTCGTCCCTCCTAACAATTGTTTCGGTTTCGGTGGGGGTAGTGCTATTAATCGGAATTCTAATCATCTCTTCCGCCCTGCAGCAGGGGGCTGTGGCCCAGGGCGGTGGCTACGACATTATTGTCGGGGCCAAGGGAAGCGAAAGCCAGTTGGTATTGAGCACTATATTTCATTATGACGTGCCCATCGGCAATATCTGTTATGAGGTTTATGAGAATCTGGCCCAGGATGAGCGAGTGACCAAAGCGGTGCCCCTGGCTCTGGGGGATAATTATGCCAATCACAGAATTATCGGGACCGATCACACTTATTTCATTGATACCGATGAAGACATCAACACTGTGTTGCAGGAAGGGCATTTCTACGAGAAGATCGGCGAAGTTGTTGTCGGGGCCAACCTAGTTAGGGATGGAATTTTGCAAATCGGCGACACTTTCCAGGGGGCCCATGGCATTACCGGCGACGATGACGACCATGACCATAATCTGCTTTATGAAGTTGTCGGTGTTTTGGCGCCACGGCATAGCGCCGATGACCATGCAATCTTTACAATGATAGAAAGTGTTTGGGAAGAGCATCATATCCACGCCACCCATACTCCGTATTATGTGTACAGGGAAGATGGAGATGACGAAGATGAGCCTCATCACGATGAAGATGAAAACCACCACGATGAAGATGGACATCATGGTGAAGATGAGCACCATCACCACGATGAAGATGAGCACCATCATGACGAAGATGAGCATCGCCATGACGACGATGACGAGCACCATCATGACGAAGACGGGCATCATCACCATGACGATGCCCCCGAACTTACAGCGGTTTTGATTACCGGCAAAGACATCGTGGCTCTTTCTTCATTAAAGGCAGAGATTGAAGAAGATTTGCACCATCCGGCACAGGCCGCCTTCGTTGTTGTCGTGCTGAGGCAGCTTCTGAATATCCTGGGGGATGGCGCCACCGTAGCGGAATTTTTGGCCTACATCTCGATAACTATCGCGGCAATCTCAATTCTAATCTCGCTAATGAGCTCCATGACCGAACGCCGTAAAGATGTAGCAGTTATGCGGATGCTGGGTGCTTCCAAGGCGAAAATCCTCACCATCGTTATTTTGGAGGCGGCGGTTATTGCCGGCATCGGTGTTGTAATCGGAACAGCTGGTGGACATCTATTGGCCCATTTTGTTGGTATTCAACTGCAATCGGCAGCTGGGCTTTATGTAGACGCGATGCAATACTGGCCAGGTGAACTGGCCACACTGGCAACTGTTTTGGGCTTGGGTCTACTGTCTGGAATTATTCCAGCACTCTCGGTTTACAAGACCGAGCCGACAAAATTCATTTATAATTAGGAGTGATTAAATGAAACAGAAGCTAGTTATATTCGCTTTATTGGCGCTGCTGTTGACAGCCTGTGCTTCCGGTACTGATTCAGTTGCAACGATTACTTTCCCGGAGCTGTCGGAAAGGGTTGGCGACAGCGATGACTACGATATCTCTGCCAAAGCAGCGGAATTGGACGGCGAGATTGTTGAGATGGTTGGCTATATGTCGCCTTTGAGTCCAATTGATTCCCACTTTTTCTATATGATTCAGGTGCCAGGGGCAGTTTGTCCATTCTGTGACGGTTCGGATGTGGATTTCCTCCAGGTGGTGCAGGTATATGCGCCTGGCGGCAGGACCGTTGACTATGCGACCCACGCTGTCAAGGTTACCGGCGTATTTGAAGTCGGCGAACAAGTAGACGAGGATAATGCCACAAGTATCTTCCGGATCCGGGCAGATAAAATCGAGGAGCATAAATAAGCAAGAATTTGACTTGGCGCAGTCCATGCTGCGCCTTTATTTTTGCAACCTGGAAGATGGCTCGGCGTTGAATCCTTCATCAAGACCGTGTTGCATAAGTTTGGTTTTCACCCAGAGCTTTAAGTTAATACTAATGGCTGCGCCTATTTGGCGTGGCCATTTTTGATTGTAGCAATTGGCGTAACCAAAATGTAAAAATCCTGGAAGTCCCAGAAATAAGGGACTTTGTCGGTCCTTAAAGCAAATTTAATTATACTGTGCTTACAACTACTTGACTTTACAAGCAATTACTTTTACCATATGATTAGTAATACTAAGCATGAGCACTTTGGCCACTGGAGGGTAAAATGGTTGAGATTAGCAGGCAATTGAAAAAAGGTGTCATTGAGACTCTGGTCTTAAAGCTCTTAAGTCAAAATGACATGTATGGATATGAAATTATCCAGGAGCTCGACAAACAGAGCGGAGGGGTTTTTTCCCTTAAAGAAGGGACCCTTTACCCTGTCCTCTACAGGTTGGAAGATAGCAAGTTTATTGAACCTTATTGGCAAGATGTCGGTGGGAAGCGGGGAGTCCCGCGAAAGTACTATCGGGTTACCGAAGCAGGGCTACATGAGTTGGATAGAATCGTCGGCGAGTGGGAAACCCTGAATAATTCGGTGAATAAAATTTTACACGGGGGAAGTTAACATGAGTGAGATGGTAAATTTGTATATTCAGGATGTAATGGCACATTTGATGGTTGATGATGAAATGAAGCGACGGATCGAGAAAGATCTCCAGGCACACATTGCTGAGCTCAGTGAACATGATTCTATTGAACGCGTGTTGGAACGAATGGGGGCACCGGAGGATGTGGCCCGGGAGTTTATGGATTCGATTTATGAGGACAAAAGTGAGGCGATTGAGCTTGTGAAGGAGCGGATGAGGATAGAGGCAGCAGTACAGGGGTATGAATTTAAGTCCAAATCAATGCTGTTTGGCTTGCCCATAATTCACGTTAAGCACAGCGGGCAGGTAAGAAGAGCAGCTGTGGCCAAAGGGATTATTGCCATTGGCGATATCTCCATTGGGGTAATATCAATTGGCGGTATCGCACTGGGCGGAATCAGTATTGGTGGTGTGTCGCTGGGCATACTGGCGCTTGGCGGTCTTGCCCTGGGCGGCCTAGCCCTGGGTGGCTTGGCAGTCGGTCTTGCCGCTTTAGGCGGTGTAGCAATCGGGCAGGTGGCCAAGGGTGGTGTGGCAATTGGCCACTTGGCTGTTGGCGCCAGAGCGATTGGCGAACATACTCTGGAAACAGACAGCGATGTTATCACCCAGGAAACAGTTACAGAGCTGTATAAAGCTGCCTTTCCTCAAATGCAAGATTGGGCGATAAAATTGTTCACCTGGTTTTTCAGGCAATAAAAAATGAAGGCTCAACCGTCATAATTACATGGTTGAGCCTTTGAATTTATAGGATTTAACTGCCAAAATCCAGCCAGCAGGAATGGCCGACGGGGACAAAACCGAGTTTTTGTGCTAGGCCCAGGGATTTCCTGCCTTCCTCGATGTTTACAAATGGAATTTTCCCCTGGGCGCGTTGCTGTTCGATCAGGTTGAGGGTAATTGATAAGGCGTAACCTTTGCCCCGGTGTTCGTCAATTGTGTGTAGAAAGCCCAGGGCCCCGTCTTCATGGATTCCGGCCCAGGATACGGGGTTGCCATTAACATAGATTGCGGCTGTTGGGTGTTGGGCTAGGCAAGTTAGAACATAATGCCTGCCGCGCTCATCTGGATCGCCTTCAAGCCAGTGATGGGCAACAAGTTCCCGGTGCTCAGGGGCAAGGGGGCTAACCGCGTGTTCTGCTTCTGGGAGCGCCACATCGGGATAGAGCACAAACCTTTGGTGGGGGTAGATGCTGGCTTCGCGGTCCCCCTTGATAACCGCTGTCATCCACCCTTCCAGGGATGCGAAGAACAGTTCTTCTTCGCCGAGACTGGCAACTATCTGCTCTAGTTCCCTGTCATCCTGGCAACTGATATAAGTAACTCCACCCTTGGTTCCCACCACCAGGGACTCGCCAAATTGCCGGATTTGGGCATCGGGACGGGCTTCAAGAAAGTTGATGATGGCAATATTTTTGATTGGGTCACGGTTTAGAATGTCCAGGGCCTCCTGGCGGCTAATACTCATTTTCATCTCTCCATTTCAGGTTGAACTACTGCAAATAAAAGTATACAGCAATTATACAATTTGTGCGTATTCTAAATGTGTAAAGCTGACTAGAGGCTGCAAATCTCGCCAGTAGATATGGTAATTAAAGGAGATAGAGGGGTGAGCATAGAAATAAATAGACCACAATTATAAAGTTAGAGACCACGTAAGGAGGGCTTATGGGACAAGAGCAAAATTCTAGCAAAGAGAAAAATCGTGGTCTGCCTTGGCAATTACTCATCGCTCTGCCGGTGGGCGCCATCGCGGGCTTTTATCTGGCCAGTAGATTATCATTTACAGATTTTTTATGGACAGCACTCTTTATCTTCATCGGTTTGTTTGTGAACATAAACATCCATGAAATCGGACACTTTTTGTTTGGACGACTCTCCGGCTACCAGCTAATTTCCTATCGGATCAGCATTTTCGCCTGGAACAAAGAAAACCAACGGATGAAGTTTTCAATCATGAAGAGCAAGGGGTATGGTGGACTTTGCGCCATGATGCCGCCGGAAAAGGAGCTATCGAATTTACAACACGGACTTTTCTATGCCGGTGGATTAATCATGAACTTCCTGACAGGTGGTTTGCTGGTGCTGGCGTCGCTAACGGTCTGGGCCGAATTTTCGCTACTAGCCAATTTCACGCTTACCACCGGCATCGTCGCCATACTCCTGGCGACGTTAAACTTCATGCCATTCGTTTCTGAAAACAATCCCACAGACGGTAAAATAATTTGGAGCCTAATCTTAAAGAAGCCCTTCGCCCGTAAACTGATGGAAATTAACAAAGCAGGCGCCCAGCTTGCGGCGGGTGTACGGCCCCGGGATTTGCAGTTTACCAGGGAAGAGTTGCCAGAGAGCCCTTTGGTTGTGGACTTGATGGCGGTGTTATACGCATATTTTATTGCCCTGGATGCCGACAATCGCGATGATGTTTTGTTTTATGCGGGAATTTTAGAGGACAATATTCATCTGTTTCCGGCACCGATGCTTCCCGGCATCTATTACGAGTTATGCTTCACAGGTTGCGTGTTTAACAACCATTCAATGGCCCGTAGATACCACAGGAAAGCAGGCAAAATCCTGCAGGCGGACAAGGACGTCAATGGGTTGCGGGTGAAGGCCTATTATGAGTTCTATGTAAGTCAAAACCCGGAGGCGGCCATGGGGTATGTGGAAGCTGCCCTGGCTGTGGCCGATAAATTCCCCATCAAGGGGCAGGCGAAAATGGAAGCAGATTTGGTCAGGGAACTGCAGAAGCACATCATTTCTGCTCCTCCTGCACCTGCCGGAAGGTAATGCACTTTACGACACCTGGGGACGGTTCCAGGTGTCGTTAGTTTTAAATAATGATTCGGGAGGAATTCCGATAAAACCGCAATTGTGGAACAAACAGCAAGCCATCAACTTGCTATAATGAATCTGCCGGCAAACAGAAAGGAAAGGTGGTCTATGAATTACAGCGCTGATATAAAGAAAGTTGTTGAATATATCGAGAGCAATCTCAAGGCAGAGCTTTCTCCTGCCAATATAGCTGAACAGGCAGGATACTCAGTGTATCACTTCTGTCGGGTGTTTCAGGCCTGTATGGAAATGCCGATCATGGAATATGTCCGCCGACGGCGCCTATCCCGGGCTGCCATGGAGTTGTTTGCAGGCGGACGCATCCTTGACATCGCCCTTGATTACGGTTTCGAGACACAGAGCGGCTTTGCAAAGGCGTTTCGCAGGGAATTTGGCTACACCCCGACTCAATATGTCGCCCGGCTACGCGCCCTGCGGGGTGGCCCGGACGACCAAAATACAGATAAAAACGGAGGAATATTGATGGACGTCAAGATTATTGAAAAACCCGCCTTCAAGGTGGCGGGCTATGGAATTAAAACAAACATTGCCGAGGGCAAATACACTAAAGACATCGCTGCTTTTTGGGACAGCTTCGATATCGAGGGCTGGGAATGCAAGCTTTATGACCAGCTCCAGCCGCCCAAGCATGGCGAGGTTGGCCTCTCGGTTCCCGACTCCAGGGATGCCAGCTCGCTTACCTATGTTTTGGGAGTGATTGTGGAGAACTTCGATCACGTTACCGAAGATATGGTTACCGTCGAGGTCCCCACAGCAACCTATGCAGTGTTTACCACCCCACCGGTGGACACTTCTAAAGCGGCCGGCCCGGAAGGCATGGACCGGGATTTTCCCCAGGCAATCCGGAAGACTTGGAAGTACATCTTTGAGCAGTGGTTCCGTGATTCTGGATACGAGTATGACCAAGGCAAAATGGACTTCGAATATTACGATGAGCGTTGCCATTCCGCCCCGACACAGTCATGGAAATCTACATTCCAATAAAGAGAAAGTAAGCAAAGGGGCTGTCGCAAAACGTTTAATTATTAACGTAGGGCGATAGCCCTTTTTCCTTTGTTTTTGCCACGATTAAGGCTTTTTCTCCCCAGTTGTGCTCTGTTTTTGGGAATGACAAAACAAGGGAAGGGGCTTCCCCTGTAGATAAATTGTTTCAAGTAGTTAAGCTACCTTGGGAAAATCCAGATGAGCTCCACAGCGTCCGTCTAATAAATCAGATACCCCATTTTCAGCAACAAATAATTTTCATATGTGGTGCCAGTCTCTGGGGCTACATAGTGATTCAAATCTACGTCAACACCTGCATAATCGGCCATCAATTGTTTGAGTATATCAATATCTATTCCTTCCGCGGGAGCTTGCCCGTTAATGCGCATAAACGCGTATTCGGCAAGTGTGTATGTGTACATGTAATAGTCTTGAACCGGCCAATTTGAAAACCTACCAAGCATATCATGCTCAGCCAAATAGGTCCTTGTGGAATCAATGAAATCTTGGGCGTTACCGTCACGAATAACGGTATCAAAAACAACGCGATCAAACCCGTGAAAGGGAGATGGGCAACAGGGCTGTGGGTATATCGCGCCTGTGTTGACCACTTCCTCAATAATCCAAGGCTGCAATTCACAGTGTGTGCCGAAGAAGGCGGTATCTTTCCCATACTCTTCAACCATCCTGGGAATGACTCGCGTGAGAAATTCCCCGGCGCGAGGGTCCAGTGTTGTATGGTCAACAAATTCTATGCCGAGGTCATCACATTTCTGGCTGATCAACGCTCGTCTTTCAAAGAATATCGGAATCATCATCTGGCTTTCGATGGAATAGTGAACAAAAGTTTTCGCTCCTAGCTTATGGGCCTGTTCTACCATTGCGGAACCCATGCCTAGCTCATCCCTTGCTATAATCAAATCGGCCGTTTGCGCTAGTTCATGTTCAATTCCATAATGGATATCGTGTGGCTGACAATAAACAACAAAAATATCTTTTCTTGTCTCACGCAATTTTTCAAAAGCTGCGTTGATGCCTGGAACCGCCGGGTTTACAATGATAGCTTTAACTCCTAAATCTTCGCCTAGCTTATCAACCACTTCGATCCTTTCGGCGATCATTTGCTCCGGATCTTGCCAAGAACTAGGCCAGGTTGCATGTATAACTTTATCTGCGCCGAATTTATCGATGACTGGCTGAACGGTGTGCCATTGGCCGCCCCAGCTCTCGTCCGAGGTAATAATTGCAATTTTAATTTCAGGTTCTGGTCTTGCCCCTTCAGGAGTACAGGACGTTAGAATCAGCACAATAAAAACCAGGACAAAGCCCCATTTTAACTTAGGCATTTGCAATCCCCCCTTGTATGATTAAGATAGGCCAAATCAATAATCAATGGCCCGAGTGATCCTTGAAAATTCATTCTATTGTTCAGAGTTATCCCTGTCGCGTGAGGAAGCCCTCCGGCTAAACATCGTGTATCAGATGTGATATGGGCAATCGCAAGGTTCATGGCTAGGGTTGAAGGAGTTCCCTCAATTCTAAGCCGCATGAATAACATAGACAGAATTCGGCTCGGGGCCTTAACATGCCGCGGATTGTGTCGATGCAAAGATAATGGCATATAATTTCCAGGCATTCTATGCGTGCTGCAGGAGCACTGGGTTGTGGGTTGCAGCCTTTGCTTAATTTTTTTGTTGGAGCTACGTGGAACTATTATTATTAGCATGCTGAAAGCTAAGTTTCTGGAGTTTAATCAAGTCTATATGAAGAAATGCACTATGTCAAGAAAATTAAAAATCTTCTACCCCTATCAACAAAGTGACTGATTTACGTACTGACAGTGAAGTCGAGTATCTGCTTACATTTTAAGCAAAAGGCATTTCCCCGCTAAATGTCTTTTTTAAATTGCTGGATTAATCGGGGTAGCCCATTACAAAACTAGCGCCTGCACCAATCACTGATGCAGGCATTAACCATATATAAAGAGTCTATGGATAATTTTGTGGTCGATTAAGGCTAAGCCTTCTACGAGGAGAGCGCCCAATGCAATCCACAGCCATGTTAAGCCCGCTGCTTCTGCGTCGCAAGCAGGCTGAGGACTTCAATCGTTGGCTGCAAATCCGACTGGAGCTGGCGTTTCGCAGGGAATTTGGCTACACCCCGACTCAATATGTCGCCCGGCTACGCGCCCTGCGGGGTGGCCCGGACGACCAAAATACAGATAAAAACGGAGGAATATTGATGGACGTCAAGATTATTGAAAAACCCGCCTTCAAGGTGGCGGGCTATGGAATTAAAACAAACATTGCCGAGGGCAAATACACTAAAGACATCGCTGCTTTTTGGGACAGCTTCGATATCGAGGGCTGGGAATGCAAGCTTTATGACCAGCTCCAGCCGCCCAAGCATGGCGAGGTTGGCCTCTCGGTTCCCGACTCCAGGGATGCCAGCTCGCTTACCTATGTTTTGGGAGTGATTGTGGAGAACTTCGATCACGTTACCGAAGATATGGTTACCGTCGAGGTCCCCACAGCAACCTATGCAGTGTTTACCACCCCACCGGTGGACACTTCTAAAGCGGCCGGCCCGGAAGGCATGGACCGGGATTTTCCCCAGGCAATCCGGGAGACTTGGAAGTACATCTTTGAGCAGTGGTTCCGTGATTCTGGATACGAGTATGACCAAGGCAAAATGGACTTCGAATATTACGATGAGCGTTGTCATTTCCGCCCCGACACAGTCATGGAGATCTACATTCCAATAAAGAGAAAGTAAGCAAGCAGCCGGCACTGCCGGCTGCTTCGCATTGGTTTAATAACTTTAATAGTAGTAAAGACTGTGAAAGTGCACTTTGGCTGAGCTTAATCGATCACAAGGTATGGTGGGCCTTAATCACGGCTGGAAAGGCAAAGGCCAAAGCTAACTGTTGTGTCATTTATACAACAGTTAAGTTAATTCCTCAAGTTTCGCAGGTGTAAAACACCTGTAAACCCCTGACTTTATTGGCCTCAAAGGTGTACAAAAACACCCCTTGCTGGTAAAATGGAAGTGCTAAACCCCAACAACCAGCGAAAGGGTGTCCTTG